>URCN01000135.1:0-2017 GCA_900546335.1 uncultured Streptococcus sp. | reverse complement strand
TGATGAAATGTTGCAGGGATTGTCATTCATGCATGATGACTTGGTAGAACGCTTAGATGGCTTTGATGTCATTGTTAGAAAGGCAGAAAAGACAGGAAAAGTTGGACTCATTTCAGGTGGAGGTTCAGGACATGAACCAAGTCATGCTGGATTTGTAGGAGATGGAATGTTGTCTGCTGCCATTTGTGGAGCAGTCTTCACTTCACCTACTCCGGACCAAATTTTAGAAGCCATTAAGGCGGCTGATGAAGGTGCTGGAGTTTGCATGGTCATCAAGAACTATTCTGGTGACATCATGAACTTTGAAATTGCACAAGAACTTGCTGAAATGGAAGGTATTGATGTAGCAAGCGTTGTCGTTGATGATGATATCGCTGTTGAAAATAGTCTCTATACCCAAGGTCGTCGAGGTGTTGCAGGTACTATTTTAGTCCATAAAATTTTGGGTGCTGCGGCTCGTTCTGGTAAATCATTAGCTGAAATGAAGGATTTGGCTGATAAACTTGTATTAGAAATTAAAACAATTGGTCTTGCCTTGTCTGGAGCAACTGTTCCCGAGGTTGGCAAACCAGGATTTGTATTCACGGTGAGCCAGGGTATAAGAAAGAGAAAATGCAACCTTCCGCACAATTGGCCTCAGAATTGGTTGAAAAATTATCTGAAGGCTTCCAACTTAAGGCTGGTGAACGCTATGGTCTTCTCATCAATGGTTTAGGAAGCACTCCTCTTATGGAGCAATACGTATTTGCAAACGATGTGGCTAAATTACTCCATGAAAAAGGTGTTGAGTTGGCATTTAAGAAAATTGGAAACTATATGACATCAATTGATATGGCTGGCTTGTCATTAACATTGATTCGATTGGCAGATGATGAGTGGTTGGATGCTCTAAATGCCCCTGTTACTACACCAGCTTGGTAAAACTCAAGGAGAAAATGTCAAATGAATGCTGAACAAGCACTTGAATGGATGAAGCTTTTTAATGAAAAGATTCAAGAACAGAAAGATTACCTTAGTGAGTTAGACACTCCTATAGGGGATGGAGACCACGGTGGAAATATGGCGCGTGGAATGGCTGCAGTTATGGAAAACATAGAAGGAAAGCAATTTGAGACCAGCAGTGATGTTTTTAAACTTGTCTCAATGCAACTACTGAGTAAGGTAGGCGGTGCTTCTGGTCCCTTGTATGGCTCTGCTTTTATGGGCATGGCCAAGGCTGATTCAAATTCGAAATTAGAAGAAATCTTACAAAGTGGTTTGGATATGATTGTCAAACGTGGGAAAGCAGAAGTTGGAGAAAAGACAATGGTTGATGTTTGGACTCCTGTTATTGCGGCCTTGTCTGATGGCCAGTTGACTCAAGAGGTTATTGATCAGGTAGTGAATGCTACCAAAGATTTACTTGCAACTAAAGGAAGAGCATCTTATTTAGGAGAACGTTCTCTTGGACATATTGATCCAGGATCATTTTCATCAGGATTACTCTTTACTGCTCTTTTAGAAACTGAGGTGGTTTAATGGGAAGTATTGGTCTTGTTATCGTTTCACATTCCAAACACATTGCACAAGGTCTTGTTGAACTGATTAGTGAAGTAGCAAAAGATGTCCCGATTACTTATGTAGGAGGAACCGAGGACGGAGGAATTGGAACAAGTTTTGATCAAGTAGATAGGGTTGTTTCTGAAAATCCAGCAGATACTTTATTAGCTTTTTTTGACCTAGGTTCTGCTAAAATGAACTTAGAAATGGTGGCTGATTTCAGTGATAAAAGTATCATCATCAACAGGGTTCCAATTGTAGAAGGTGCCTATACTGCAGCTGCTCTTCTTCAGGCTGGAGCAGAACTGTCAGTTATTCATACACAGTTTTCGGAGCTTGAAATCAATAAATAAGGAATTTTACTATAACTCTTTTTATAGGTGGGCTATTGATTATCTCAACTATCAAATTTTAAGTAAATAATTTCAAAATCAGAAAGGGATTGCTTTATGCAGTTCCTTTTTATTTTAACAGGAGT
>URCN01000134.1:0-2119 GCA_900546335.1 uncultured Streptococcus sp. | reverse complement strand
TTATCGAATACATTCACGAAGAGACCAATCAGCACATTTTTAACGTCTTTAATAAGTACTGCCCTAGCAATGATGGAGATCCTATCAGCTTTTTAGCAGACCATATACTTCCGCTCATATACGAAAAAAGGGAAATTGTTAACACCTTGTATACCACACAAGTCGACCCATGTTGGAAGGAATTTCTGCGTGGAACATACTCAGAGTGGGTACTAAAGAATGTCAATTACCAACTGAAATATAATTTTAATAAAGAGGACATCGCTTATATCATTACAACCATGGCAATCTCTTTCATCGAAGTCTGGATTCGCAAAGAAAATCCAATACCGCCTAAGGAATTCAGGGAAACTTTCATCCAGTTATCTAAAACTTCTCTGTGTGATTATATCGTGTCATAAAAAAAGGATCTTGAGATGAACTCAAGATCTTTTATTGTCCCCCTTTGAAGGCATCAACCATTACCTGAAATTCTTCATTGGAAAGCGTGATTCCTTTGCCCATTTTAGTATGGTCAGGACTCCAAGAACGAATATCAAACTTTGCTGGTGCTCCATTAAAGCTAACGCGATTTAGTTCTTTTGTCCATCCTTTGTCATTTTCAGACAAGGTGAGCAAGTGTTCTTCGATCTCAAATGTAAATTCTGCCATTTTAACTCCTTTATGTGATATGCTTTCTATAGTCTATTCGTAAAAATCTTGTGGTTTTTAAGAAAATTTTATATAATGTGGATATATAAGAAGGGAGGATTCTATGAGACAGACATTCAAACTAGTTCTAGATAAACTACATGGTTTTCTCAATGGGAATGATGATCATCCTCAAATCGAGGACAACTCCCTCACTGCTATGATTGAACAAGCCATCCAGAAAAAGTCGGCTGTTCATGTCATACTTGCTGAGACAAGTTTTACGGGTGATATTGTCAAACACGATGCTAATCGCCAACAAATTATCGTCAAAAATTTTTCAAAAAACGTGACACGAATCATTCGTATCAATGACATTAAGCGACTTCGTTTCGTTCCCTCAACTGTACAAAAAGCTCAGAAAAGTCTATTTAAGAAAGAGTGAGGTGTTCTTTGCATCCCACTCTTTTTCTTAACGGATTTGTTCAAAATGAAGATGAACTGCGATATGGTCACCATAGCCACTTCTCTCCAAATCGCGTTGCAAGCGATAAGAGATATAGTGTTCTGCAATGGTAATGTAGCCAGCTCCAAGTAAGCGGTGCTCAACCATTGACTGGATCATACTGATAGTCGCACGTTCTACTTTTGCTTCTTCCAAGTCCAAAACGACTTTTTTAGTAACTTGAGCTAAGTTTTGACGTAAGTCATCGGTCAAAACATAAACTGTTTGAGCTGCTTTTAGGACAGCTTGGTAAATTTTATCTGGATCAAATTCAGCAATTTCTCCATTACGTTTGATTACTTGCATAAGGTTCTCCTTTATTCTTTGTTTTCTTTGATTTCAGCCAGCATCTTTTCTTCCTCTGCTGTTAGTTGATAGTTTTCTAGCAGGTCAGGTCTGCGCTCGTAGGTTTTCTTTAGACTCTCATACAGTCGCCACTGGCGAATCTTTTCATGGTGCCCACTCATGAGCACATCTGGCACGACCATGCCTCGATAGTCATAAGGGCGAGTATACTGAGGATATTCGAGAAGTCCCGAAGAGAAGCTATCATCCTGGTGACTAGACTCCTTACCAATCACTTCTGGAATCAAGCGCACGGTCGCATCAATCATAGTCATGGCTGCCAATTCACCACCAGTCAAAACATAATCTCCTAGAGAAATTTCATCGGTTACCAAGGTTTTGATACGCTCGTCATACCCTTCATAGTGACCACAGATAAAGATCAGTTCCTCTTCCTGAGCCAAATCCTCAGCGTAGGCTTGATCGAACTGTTTTCCAGCAGGATCAAGAAGAATGACACGGGGATTTTTCTTTTCAATAGCATCAAAGGCATCGAAAATGGGTTGAGCCCTTAGCAACATCCCCTGACCGCCTCCGTAAGGTTCATCGTCAACATGACGGGCCTTTTCAGCATATTCTCTGAAATTATGAAGAGGATACTCCAGACAGTGATAAAGCCAAGGTTCGTGAGGTAGTCCG
>URCN01000133.1:0-2221 GCA_900546335.1 uncultured Streptococcus sp. | reverse complement strand
ACAACAGTAGAGTACATCAAGTATTTCTATGAACATGTATCTGATGGTCGTTTGAGAGAAGAACTTCGAAACCGAGTTGCCAAGTTGACATGGGAACTTTACCAGTCACAATCTTTCCTCAAAGCAACCGACTTGAACAAGTTATTCCCAACTATTTACCAAACTAAGCTAGAAGTAGAAGAAGCTCTCAAAGAAGAACCCGTTTCTACAAAAGCTGGTAAGACTATTCTAGATACGGAAAAAGTAGATAGTCAAACTGCTAAGACAGCCATCTATGAATTCCTAAAAGAACTCTACGGTGATTTTATGCCAGAAGAGCGGGTTAGTCATGTTAAGAAGGAAGAAGTGGATGCTCTCCTAACTAAAGCTGCTCAACTCCTAGCACGTGTCAAAGAAGATGGTGTCAAACAATCCCTAGCTGAAGAAGCAGCTAATATCAAAGCGGCTACTGAAAAGGAAAATGCAGACCTTGACGAAGCTAAAACACAACTTGAGGATCTTTTAAATCGTATTGCAGCGACTATCCAACGAGAGAAAAAAGAAGCAGAACAAGATCCACAAACGGTGATCATCTACCAAAAACTCTATAATGTCTTGCTCTCTCTTCACAAGTATCTTGAGGATAACAAGGGATCCGATGCTGACTTTGAACGTGTTGATGCTCTATTTGATCAACTTGCAGCCAAAAGCAGTGATAAAGAAGGTCTCCTCACTCTAGCTAAAGAGATCATTAGCTTGAACCAGGAACTCCGTTCAAAAGCAAGTGAAACTGATAGCCAATCTAAGTCTGAGAAAGACAGTGAAACAGCTGCTTCTCAACCAACAGAAAAGCAAGTGCAAAGTAAGTCTGAGCCAAGTGCTCAATAAAATGAATAAAAAAGGCGAAGTAGCTGAGCTACCTCGTCTTTTTTAGTCTTTATAGGATACAATGCCAATGATGGTATCTACTGCACGCTCCATTGTCTGAAGGCTGACGTATTCAAAGCGTCCATGCATGTTTTCACCACCTGCAAAGATATTAGGAGTTGGGATTCCCATAAAGGAAATCTTAGAGCCGTCTGTCCCTCCACGGATTGGTTCAATAATAGGCGTGATACCTAAATCTTCCATAACAGTCTTAGCAATAGTAATAGGTGTCATGTCTTTCTCAATGACTTCCTTCATATTGTAGTACTGGTCTGTCAGAGTCAAGGTAACGCGATCATTCCCAAGCTCTTGATTCATCTTGTCAGCAATGTCCTGCATGGCTTTCTTACGAGCTTCAAAGGCATCTTTTTCAAAGTCTCGAATGATATAGCTTGCACGCGCTTCCTCAACGCTACCTGACACATCCATAAGATGATAGAAACCTTGGTAACCATCTGTCAGTTCAGGTCGGTCATTCTCTGGAAGTTGATTATGAAAATCAATTGCTAGCTGAAGAGCATTGACCATCTGTCCTTTAGCGGTACCAGGGTGAACATTGCGTCCTTGGAAATGGAGTTCAGCAGCAGCTGCTGAGAAAGTCTCGTATTGAAGTTCTCCTAACGGACCACCATCAACAGTATAGGCAAAATCAACATCAAAGTCTTCTGCATCAAACTTGTTAGCTCCAACACCAATTTCTTCATCTGGTCCAAAACCAACTCGGATTTCACAGTGTTTGATTTCAGGGTGAGCAGTCAGATATTCGATAGCAGTCATAATTTCAGCAATCCCAGACTTGTCATCAGCACCTAGCAAGGTCCTGCCATCAGTTGTGATGAGGGTTTGGCCCGGATATTTCTCAAGGCTCTTAAAGTCAGCTGGATCGAGTTTAAATCCAGAATAACCCAAGTCGATAGCTCCACCATCGTAATTTTCGATGACTTGCGGATTAACTCCTTCAGCATTAAAATCAGCTGTATCCATGTGGGAGATGAAGCCAATTTTGCGTGTCAAGCTTGGATCATTTGCTGGTAAGGTACCAATAGCAAAACCATTTGGAAGGTAGTAGACGTTTTGCAGACCGACACGTTTCATTTCAGGAATAAGAACATTGGTCGCAAAATCAACCTGGCTTTGCGTACTTGGAGTAGTAGTAGAGTGTTCATCAGAACGCGTATTGACCTTAACGTAGGTCAAGAAACGATCTAAAAGGTTCGGATAAGTCATAAAAACTCCTTTAACAATCATAAAATAGAATGCAAATTTCGGAAAAAACCTCATTCTGAAAATTTCATGAATTTTGAAAAAATATAAT
>URCN01000132.1:0-2503 GCA_900546335.1 uncultured Streptococcus sp. | reverse complement strand
ATTTTTGGAAATACTATGAAATATATTATCAATCATTCAAACGACACTGCTTTTAATATCGCCTTGGAAGAATATGCCTTTAAACACCTTTTAGATGAGGATCAAATTTTCCTACTTTGGATTAACAAACCTTCTATCATTGTTGGTCGTCACCAGAATACTATCGAAGAAATCAACCGTGATTATGTTCGAGATCATGGTATTGAGGTAGTACGCCGTATCAGTGGTGGTGGAGCTGTTTATCACGATTTAAACAACCTCAACTACACCATCATTTCAAAAGAAGATGAAAACAAGGCCTTTGACTTCAAGAGCTTCTCAACTCCAGTTATCAATACCTTGGCTCAACTAGGCGTTAAAGCTGAGTTCACAGGCCGTAATGACCTTGAGATTGACGGTAAGAAATTCTGTGGCAATGCCCAAGCCTATATCAATGGGCGTATCATGCACCACGGTTGTTTGCTCTTTGACGTTGATTTGTCAGTCCTTGCTAACGCCCTCAAGGTTTCAAAAGATAAATTTGAATCAAAAGGTGTGAAATCTGTCCGTGCCCGTGTAACCAATATTGTCAATGAATTACCAGAAAAAATCACAGTTGAAGAATTCCGTGATTTGCTATTGGAATACATGAAAAAAGAGTACCCAGAGATGACTGAATACGTCTTTTCAGAAGAAGAATTGGCGGAAATCAATCGTATCAAGGATACCAAGTTTGGTACTTGGGACTGGAACTACGGTAAATCACCTGAATTTAACATCCGTCGTGGAACAAAATTCACTAGTGGTAAGGTTGAAGTTTTTGCCAACGTCATTGAATCAAAAATCCAAGATATCAAGATCTATGGTGACTTCTTTGGTATCGAAGATGTTGCAGCTGTAGAAGATGTCCTTCGTGGCGTGAAATACGAACGTGAGGATGTTCTTAAAGCTCTAGAAACTATTGACATCACACGCTATTTTGCTGGTATCAGCCGTGAAGAAATCGCTGAAGCAGTAGTGGGGTAAAAAGAAAAGGAGTTGGTTGTATGACCAGCTTCTTTTTTGAACTATCATTTACATAATTTATTTTATGTATTTCACAAACTATCCAAAGCATTCTTTTGCTCATCGTTGATGATATGGGTATAGAGGTCGGTGACTTGTGTGCTAGCATGACCTAACTGATGGCTGACCAAAACTTGCGATTTAGTAGCATCATAGAGCCTAGTTGCCAGGGTATGGCGTAGTTTGTGGGGAGTTACACGCACTTTGAAGTCCTCAGAGTACTTAGCAACCATCTTTTCAACACTAGAAGCATCAATACGATTGGGAACGCCACGATATAAGGTCAGAAATAGTGCTGTATCTGTCTTTTCCGTCTTATAGCGTTGATTTCGAATAGCGAGGTAATTCTCTAGATAAGGTTTTGCAAAGGCCGCGACATTGACAGAATCACGTTTGCCCCCTTTTCGAGTGACATCTATAATCATCATTTTGAGATTGAGGTCTCTTAGATCCAGATTAACAGCTTCAGATAGGCGGACACCAGACGCCAAGATAAGGGCAATAATGGCTAAATCACGTTCTTTATTTTTATTGAATGACGAGAGAGCACGATTTGAGAGTTGTTGTGGGTACTCTTGGTCAATATAAGTCAGAAAACCTTCTGTTTCATCACCTAGAAAGAGTTTTTGCTTGATGTTTTCAGCTCTGGCAGCAAGTGTTTCTTTCTTTTTCTTGGTTGAAACTTTCTTCATTACATTACGATAGAAATAGGGCTCTCCTTGGTCATTTTCAACTTCCTCAGTTAGATACTTGTAAAGACTGGAGAGTGCTGACAAAGTTCTATTGATGGTTGTCTGTGAAACGCCTTGTTTAGTTGTATTAGCATTCAGCAATGGGCGTTCACGTAGATATAGGATAAAGGATTCCATGTCTTTTTTTGTCATATGTTCTAAGACAGATAAGGGGATATCGGCCATTGTATCAACGTTTGAAATACCAGACTCCAAAACCCAGCTGAAAAATCGATCGTATTCCTTGAGGTATTCGTACAAGGTTGTAAAACTGTAGGGAACAGCAAGCTTAGATTGGTAGTATTCCAGAACATACCAGGGCATGATTTGTTTTAGTTTGTCGATGCGTTCCAGTAAAATCTCACGTTTCATGTATTTTCTCCATAATTAAGTCTACTAGTAGTATAGCATAGACTGATATATTTTTCAAGAAAATTATAGTTTTTCGGAAAGATGTTGTAAGTGTTTACTGTTTTTAGAAAAAAACAAAGACCTGGCTTTGCAATCATAAGAAACAGGTATTTGTGTGTATGTAATCCAGCAATATGTTTATATTTCAATTTCTCTAAAATATTGCAATTGCCATTTTTGTATTGCTAGAGCTGTTTTGTTTAAATTTGTGCACCAAGGAGGATAAAATCTCATAGACATTTTTCCATTGCAATTTGTTGTTGAGAGAATTTTTTTATGAATAGCCACCTCTTTTGGAATAATAAATAGTCCCACCT
>URCN01000131.1:0-2736 GCA_900546335.1 uncultured Streptococcus sp. | reverse complement strand
TCACTACTTGCAATCAGTAATTGTGCTCCCTCTTCAGTCGCTTGGTTTAGGCTTTGTCTTTCTTCGTCTGTTAACAGGCTGGTGTTTTGCGCAATTTTTGGTAAATGATCCTGAGTCAGCCCAATGGCATAGACAAAATCAGCCGTTAAGGGCGCAATCAAATCGTAACTCTGCACCAGAACGATGTCAACAGTTGCTGGAATGGTGCGATACTGGGACAAACTCATTCCAGAATGGAGCAAGGCTAGGAAATCCTCCAGACTAACTTGTGAACCAGCAAAAACCGTCGCAAATTGTTCTAAAACATGACAGAACGCTTTCCAAACTTCGACTTGTCTTTCCTGTTCTAGAGTTTCCATAGTGGCTGTCAATTCTTGCATCTGCTTGCTTAAAGCAGCATTTTTTAGAAAAGTATTCCACTTTTGCAAGAGATTTTCAGTCTTTTGCTTCCGACTGGCAAATAAGGTTTCAAGTGGTGACAAAATACGCAAACGAAGAGTATTTAAATGAACTAAATCAAATTTTCCATGGTGGGATTTAGTAAATGTTTGCTGAAAAGCTGGCAAGCCATTGATGCCAAGATAGCGGAGATATTGCTCAAAAGTATCAATATCCGCTTGGCTAAGGTCAGTATACAGACCAGTTCGGAGGAGATTAATCAAATCCTCCTGACGGAAACGGTAGCGTTTCAAACGCAAAATAGATTCGACATACTGGGTTAAGGGATGATGGGCCATGGATTCACTTCTACCAAGATAGAAAGGAATCTGGTACTGCTCAAAAATGGTTTTCAGCGATAACTGGTAAGAAGCCACATCACCCAAGAGAATACGAAAATTCTTGTAACTTAATTCTGGATGGTCATGTAATTTCTGACGAATAGCGCGAGCCACCAGCTCCAACTCCTCTTTTTGCATCAAACAAGACCAAATTTGCAGATTTTCACGGTCTTTCTCATCAACCTCCAATGTTAATTCTGAAAAGTCATAAGAAGACTCCAGCAAACGAGAGGCCTTGTCAAAACTATCCATTTTCTCATGTGTCTGAGAACGATCCTGAGCAGGTGTTTGGTATTTTGCCCCCAAATGATGAAGAAATTCCACACTGGCTTGATAGAGATTTCCTTCAGTAAACGGACTGGTATAAGCTTTCTTGCTTGCATAGGCCCCAATGACAATCTCGGCACCTTTTCGGTGGAGTAGATCCACTACACGCTCTTCCTCGGCAGAAAAACGGGTAAATCCGTCAATGACTAAGGCAAGTTGACTGAAATCACTACTTACCTTGTCATTCTCAATAGCCTCAATCAAATGAGATAACTGACTTCCCTGAGCCAACTGACCTTGATTGAGATAGGCTGTTACTTTCTCAAAAATCAAGAGTAAATCTGCTCGCTTATCCTCATCTGTCAGACTTTCCAAGTCCAAAAAGCTCATCTGAGCAGTCGTCATCTCATGATAAAGTTCAATCAACTGCTGGATAAATTGAGGATCCTGCTTAATTGCACCATAAACACGTAAGTCCTTGGGATCGAGTTCCGCAAGGCACTTATAAAAAGCCATCCCAAGCCCGATGTCATCTAGACTAGTTTTAGTCGGCAAGTCATTTAAAACCAGGTAACGAGCCATTTGAGTGAAACGCGTGACGGTAATCGCAAAAGAAGCCTGCTGGGACAAGCATTCCAGCACGGCGCGTTCTTTTTCAAATGAAAGAGAGTTGGGGGCGATGTAGAAGACCCGCTTGCCAGCAGCAACTAGCTCTTCTGCCTCTCTGGTTAAAATATCTGTCAAAGAAGTCCGAATATCAGTATAAAGTAATTTCATCTCTGCCTCGTTTGGTTTATCAAAGTTTCTTACTCTATTATAGCAAAGTTCGCTTCACAGTCCAAATCCAAAATTCTAGTTGACAATCATTTAATTAGCAAATCAATCATGCTTCATCATCCACTTTCATATGCTGAAAGATATGGAGGAAAAAGTCTTTGGAAACTTCAAAATGCCCATAACGGAGTCGAGAAGTATAGTCTTTCCATTCAGGATGTTGTCTGGCTATTTCTATGGAACAATCTTTGACTGGTAGATAATACTCGACATTTCTTCTAAAGGGAAAGAATCCTTCAAATTGCTCTACTTGATAGGCCTTGTCGTCTATAATTTTACCTACGGCCACAAAAGCCTGTAACTTATCTTGACCGTTCATATCGTATTTCGGACTATAGTATAAAAGATAGTCACCTTTTTTCATACGGTTTAAGGGGCCGCCCTTTCCATGACAGACCTGACAAAAATTCCCTTCAACTCCTCTTAAAACATGGTTCTTTGAAACAACTCCGACCCAATATCTAGGCATTTTTATCCTCCAACTCTACTAAAAAACGATTAAAAACTTCTCTATCGTTAGATAGTTTTTCAAAAAATTCTTCATCAACACCTTCTACTAAAGGCAAAGCTTGATTGACCTTCTCCGCACCAGAATTCGTCACTGAGACAAGTTTTGCCCGACTATCCTTTGGATGTTGATCGCGTCTAATGTAGTCTTTCTTCTCCAGTAGTCTAACAATCTGAGAAACCGTCATGACATCCATACCGGTGAACCGAGCAATATCAACTTGCGTTACATATTCCTCTCTATTAGACAAAAACAAGAGCGAGGTTAAAACGATAAATTGAGGCAAAGTGAGACCAACTGATTTCAAGACTCTTTTTAAATTACTTTCCCACTTGTTGTAGACTTTAA
>URCN01000130.1:0-2776 GCA_900546335.1 uncultured Streptococcus sp. | reverse complement strand
TTAGCTCAGTTGGTAGAGCAGTAGACTCTTAAGCTATGGGGCGCAGGTTCGAGCCCTGCAGGGGGCACATCTAAATCAACAGAAATAAGCCTTGAAACCAAGGCTTTTTTTAACGTCTAATAGCTTTTTGTAGAAAAGTATTTAAAAATAAAAGAGAAGAGAATCTCTCACTCTCTTCTCAGTATATCTTATTAAATTTAGTTTTTCTTAATCTAGCTGATTTTCCTTTGCAACGACAAATTCCTTAACCAATCGATAGATAACAGCAAATATCGGTGTAAAGAATATCATCCCAAGTAAGCCAAAGAGATTGCCTCCAATACTAGCAGCCGCAAGCGTGAAAATAGCTGGCAAACCAATAGATTGACCTACAACTCTAGGATAAATAAGGTTTCCTTCAATCAGCTGTATAACTTGATATAGAAGAAGAGAAAGTAAGGCTTGAGTAGGACTCACTGTGAAGATAAAAATCGCTCCCACAACACAAGCAATCATAGGCCCTACATAAGGAATGAACGATAGCACTCCTGCAAATATACCTGTCATTACCCCATAAGGTAGTCCAAACAGGCTGTAGCCAACCGCTATCATAACTCCTATGATGACTGCTTCAATCAGCTGACTCATCAAAAATTGATCATAAGTCTCTAGTGCTACTTGTCCAATGTAAGTTAACTTTGTCACCACTTTCTCTGGAAATATAACTTTTAGAAGTCTACTCGTCATCGCTGCCAGATGTTCCTTACTGGATAAAAATAAAAAGGTAAATACTATAATCAGAAAGGCATTCATTATACTTGAAAAAATATTTCCTATATTACTAGTCAGACCGGATAAGAAGGTTATCAAAGCTTGACTAATAGAGCTAGACTGTCCCTGAATTCCTGATACGATAGTTGACAGCATGTCTTTGGTTACAAATTCCGAGCTGTCTAGCAATTTCCCAAGTTGAGTCAGGACTGTTGAAAGGACTGCTCCCAGCTGACTAATAGTCTGAGCAAGGGTTGGAAGCACCAAAACCAAAAGACAGATCACGATTAAGATAAGAGATAGGAAAACAAGCACCATAGCAATCGGACGGCGCAACCCTGCCTTTACCTTCATTTTAACTAGGAATTCTTCAATTTTTTTCATGGGAACATTGAGCACAAAAGCAATGACAGCACCATAAATCAAGGTTGATATTACATCAAAGAGAGAGATTGCTCCTGATATAAAGCTCGATGCATTCAGAATTACAAGAGCAACCAGCCCTATAAAAAGGATTAACGGAGTATATTTTTTAACTAAGTTCATAAATTCTCCTTAATAAACATGTTTAGATACGACTATACTATTTGGTTTTTCAAACTCTCGATCAAGGTAGGCTTGGTAAGTTCCTGGAGCGATAAATCCTTTGGGTGAGAGGATATCGGTGCCAGCCTGACCGACTATGGTATCAGCCAAGAGCACACAGTTTGTAGATAAGACAAAGTAGGATTTAAACTTAGATTTGATAAATTTATAAAGTTCCCCATCTGTCTCGTGTCTGATTTTATAAGCGTAGGTGTAGTCTTCCTTACCATCACCTGTCATGATTTTATCTGCACTTGGCTCCCATGGAATTGTCAGTTGTTTCAATTCAGCCAACTTTTTCTGAACTGCTTTTTCCATTTCAGGTGTCAAATCTATTCCGTAACCAAAAAGTGTTTTTTGACTCTCACGTTTACATAGATCAATGTACTTATCGCGGTCACAGAAATATAAGACACCATCTCCTACCATACCAAATAAGGTCTCAGATGACGGATCATAGTTGCCATAAGAAATAACACGGCCCTGATAGCAGATATCCACATGACCAATAGCTGAAAACAGGGAGGTCTCAGCTGTATGAACAAAAATTTCTAGCTCTGCTGTCTTACCAGACTTCACTATTCCAAGATGGATATCTTCTTCCTCATCAGCATTTTCCAGCATAAATTTGTTAACTTTTGCTAAAGTTCTTGCAGGGATGAGAGCGGCTAGGACAATAGGTAAGCTCATTCTTACACGACGTTTGAGATGGTTTTTCCCAATTTCCTCCTCAAACAAGAAACCATCACGGATATTGGACACACCATAAAGGAAAAAATAAGCCCCTAATACAAAGAGTTGAAAGACAGAATTTCCTGTAGAGGACAAAAGACTAGTCCCACCAAGAAAAACTAGTACGAGTCCATCTAGTAAGAGACGAAAACGAGGTCGAATTTTGTTTTTGCGGTAGAGAACATAGGTGACAAGGTTAATACTAGCATGAAAAATCTGATAAACTCCAATCACAAGAGCCAAAATATAAATCGGCACATCCGTCGCAAGATTGGAGCCAAGCAAATATCCCAGCACTAACAATTTAACCAGTGCAACTCCCAAGGTGTCCGTTGACTGACTTTTTTTGAAAATACGTAATACTAAATCTAAGACCGTTGCTATCCAAGCTAAAAACAGAACCAGTCGAATAACCTTTACTGGCAACCAAGTCCCCGTGACCATCAAGATGAGACCTAGCAGAACAAACAAGAACCCCTGAGCAAGTAATTTCTTACCTGTCAGACCTAAAGATAGAATTTTCGCCATATAAAAACCTTTCAACAATAAAAATTAAACACTCCGATTAAACTGACTAGTAAATAGCCAACACTACAAACAGCCTGTGCCAGCAACATATGGTGACTAGAAATGACTGTAGTAATGTCACCATCTTGTCTTATGCACTTCTAAAATTTGTTTTATTGATTCGAAAACAAAGCTAATAAAA
>URCN01000129.1:0-3107 GCA_900546335.1 uncultured Streptococcus sp. | reverse complement strand
ATCAAAGAATTTCGTCTCATGATCCAGCGGCTCAATCAAGAAAAAGGCATAACCATCCTCATCTCTAGCCATATCTTGTCAGAACTCTATCTCTTAGCTAATCGCTTTGGTATTCTGGATCAAGGTAAGATTATCCGTGAAATCAGTAAAGCTGAGTTTGAAACACTGAGCGAGGATTATATTGTGCTTAAAACAAGCGACAAGGAAAGAGCTTGTCAGGTATTGAAAGAACAAATCAAGCTCCAGTTTAAGGTTGTAAACCCTGAAAATGAAATCCATATCTTTGGTAATGAACAAGATGTCAAACAGATTCTCAAGCAACTAACTTTGTCCGATGTTGCTATTGATGAGATTTACTTTGCCCGTCAAAACCTAGAAGAATACTTCACCCAATTGGTAGAATAGGAGAAAAATCATGATACATACCATTCAAGCAGATTTTTACCGTCTTTTCCGCTCCAAAGGATTCTGGATTACAGAATTCATTCTCTTTGTACTTATGTTACTGGGTGCTACTATTGGCGCTACAGGGCATCTAATGTCAGTTCAGGCAGCACCACCTGAGCTTCCTACCCATGGTTGGAATGGGATAGAAGCTCTAATCAACGCGTCAAATAACGGCTCAAACCTCGTTTTCCTCTGTATTATTCTAGTGTGTTTAGTTCTTGGGGTTGATCTAATCGGCAAGCTTTATAAAAATAGTTTGACAGTTGGTGTTTCTCGTACAGAATTTTTCCTTGCTAAATTCTTTGTACTAGCAAGTATCGCTCTCTTACAACTGATCACCAGTCTTGTGATTGCCTTTATTCCCGCGACTCTACTAAATGGACTTGGTACGATACCTGATGGTTTTGTTACTAATCTCCTCTTGACGATTTCCCTTCAATTTCTATGCCTACTCGCTTGGCTTTCGATTGTATCCTTTATTCTCTACCTAACTCATTCTTATCTTGCCGTATTTATTGGTTATCTGATTAGCTCTATCGTCCTTTCTATTCCAATTCTTGTTTTCCCAGACATTGAAATTCTACGATATTTAATTCTAGATTTTGCCTATGCTATGACTACTAATAGTCAAGCTATTCTCTATACCATCACGGTTTGCGTAACAGTCATACTTTTCTTCTCTTTCAGTGGACTGATTATTTTCAAGAAAAAAAGCTTATAAAAAGGACCTCCTCTAGGATATAGAGGAGGTTTCTTCTGTTAAAGATAGATAAAGACCGAAAACCATTCTCCATCAGTGGCTAGCTTCATTTCCGCTCCAAGAAGATGAACCAATTCCTCAGTAATATAGAGACCTAAACCAGAGGATTCTTCAGTATCCGACATATTTTCAGAATAAAAACGATTACTGAGATTGTCTATATTCTTGATAGATTTTTTGACAAGATTATCAATTTCCAAAACAAGCCTATTGTCTTCCTTTTTCAAAGAAAGTCGAGCCTTCTCCTTGCCGTGCTTGGGAACATTTCCAAGGAGGTTTTGTATAATTCGATCAAGCAAATCCTCATCAGTCGTCGTTTTCAATCCTGGTTCAACATTAAAATCAAGAACAATCTGTGAAGATTGAAAAACGTCGTAATAAGCTAAAGTCTTTTTCGTTATAAAAGTTGATAAATCAAGTTCTTCCAGTTTCGGTTTGACTGCTCCTTCCATCAAATGACGGTATTCGAGGAGGGCCTCCAACCGTTTGGAAACCAAATCCTGATGATGGGCTATTTTATTTAAGGTTTCTGAACTATTATCGGGGTGTTTTATTAGTTGCTGAGTATATCCTGAAGCGATTGTCAAAGGTGTCCGAATATCATGAGCGATGTTACTGATTGCCATATCTAGGGTGCGTTTTTCACGCTTCATGATTAGCTGATTTTGCTCCACTTCTTGAAATAGATTCTCAATTTGGTTATGTAGACGCAAAATGGTCTTTGAAAAGAAATTTACACCGATCCTCTTCATGCTACCAGAGCGAATCTTTTCTTCGATTTGTCTGCTTAAATCTTTAATTGCTATATGATAGCGAATCAAAGAAATCGCCAAAATAATGTTAGTAAGGAGTAATATTGATATCAAAATGTAATTCATTATTTGTCTCCTTTTAATCGAACACCAACTCCCCAAATGGTTTCAATGTACTCATGATTTGGATCCAGTTGATGCAGTTTTTTACGGAGATTGCTTAGATGGGTGTTGAGCGTATTGTCTCCTGGCAGGTAACTTTCTTCCCAAATCAATTCATAGAGTTCTTCTTTGGTGAAGATTTTTTTAGGATGCTGGAGTAACATTTGGAGAATCTGGCACTCTTTCTTTGCAAGGCGAATGGTTTCAGTTGCGTTACTTATTTCAAAACTATCCGCATCGAACTGGATATTTTTAAAGTTTTGTACAAGGTTATCAATTTCTCTTCGATCTTCTGACTGATGTTCACCACTTTGGCGTAATTGCACGGTGACTCTGGCAAAGACTTCGTCCAAATCAAAAGGTTTTACTACATAATCATTGGCACCATCTAAGAGATATTGGCTGATGAGCTTTTTATCACTCAAAGCAGTGAGCATAATGACTGGAGTCTGGCTAGTTTGTCGAATAGCTTGCAAGACTTGGTCGCCATTTTTCCCAGGGAGCATGATATCTAGCAAGACGAGATCGATGCCACCTTTGTCAAATTGCATGATACCTTCTGTCCCAGAAAATGCTTGAATCACCTCATGTTCCTCTGAAAGAAGGGTTCTTAAGATTTCCTGGATTTCATTATTATCTTCAACTACAAGTATGTTCGCCATAAACCTCGTCCTTTCTAAAACTATTATAACATGTTTTGTTGGGAATTCCAGATACAGAAAAACTCCTCTCACATTTTAAGCAAGAAGGAGCTAATGAATATTGAAACTATTTAACCAAATAAGCAATCAAAGTTATGATCCATAAATGTACTGGGTAGAAAATATAAAAGAAATATTTATTCCAACTGGTTTCTTGTCCTCGCTGTCCATTATAAAGTGCCATAAAAGGAAAGACAGTGATAAAGAGCCAGTCAGAATTGTAAAGCATCATTTCCAAGGTTTGGTACCATGTGTCGTAAATTTGGATGGAAGTCACTAACAAGA
>URCN01000128.1:0-3172 GCA_900546335.1 uncultured Streptococcus sp. | reverse complement strand
GCTGCTAAAGGTATGCCGCTGTACGAGCACATCGCTGAACTGAACGGCACTCCGGTGTACTTGGCTGTTGACAATGAAATCAAAGGCTTGCTTGCCCTGCAAGATATTCCCAAAGAAAATGCCAAGCTTGCCATCAGTCAGCTGAAAAAACGTGGTCTCCGAACAGTGATGTTGACAGGAGATAATGCTGGAGTGGCGCGAGCTATTGCAGACCAGATTGGTATCGAAGAGGTCATTGCTGGTGTTTTGCCAGAAGAAAAAGCGCATGAAATCCATCAACTTCAACAGGCTGGTAAAGTAGCCTTTATCGGAGATGGTATCAATGATGCGCCGGCCCTCAGTGTAGCGGATGTCGGAATTGCCATGGGCTCTGGGACAGATATTGCCATTGAATCAGCAGATCTTGTCCTTACAACCAACAATTTACTAGGATTGGCACGTGCTTTTGATATGAGTAAGAAGACCTTTAATCGTATTCTACTCAATCTTTTCTGGGCTTCTATCTATAACCTCATTGGTATTCCGATTGCAGCAGGAGTCTTTTCAGGTATTGGTTTGGTGCTCAACCCAGAACTGGCTGGTCTAGCCATGGCTTTTAGTTCTGTATCTGTTTTGATTAGTTCACTCATGCTAAACGTTACTAAGATAGACTAAGAAGCGGGCTTGCTCGCTTTTTATTATAAAACAGATTCTAAAAACGTTTTCAAACTGTACTGTAATAGAGAATAAAAACTTCTGAGCACATTCTTAGGAGACCCAAAACAAATGTGGTAAAGTAGTAGAGTAAAAATTTGCTGAAACGTTTCCAATTAGTATATGAAAACGGATTTATCAAGTTTTAAAAATATTTGAAGGAGAGTTATCATTATGACTCAAGGGAAAATTACTGCATCTGCAGCAATGCTCAACGTATTGAAAACATGGGGCGTAGACACAATCTACGGTATCCCATCAGGAACACTCAGCTCATTGATGGACGCTTTGGCTGAAGACAAAGATATCCGCTTCTTGCAAGTTCGCCACGAAGAAACAGGTGCTCTTGCAGCGGTTATGCAAGCTAAATTCGGCGGCTCAATCGGGGTTGCAGTTGGTTCAGGTGGTCCAGGTGCGACTCACTTGATTAACGGTGTTTACGATGCAGCTATGGATAACACTCCATTCCTTGCTATCCTTGGATCACGTCCTGTTAACGAACTCAACATGGATGCCTTCCAAGAATTGAACCAAAACCCAATGTACAACGGTATCGCTGTCTACAACAAACGTGTAGCATACGCTGAGCAATTACCAAAAGTAATTGACGAAGCTTGCCGTGCTGCAGTTTCTAAAAAAGGTCCAGCTGTTGTTGAAATCCCAGTAAACTTCGGTTTCCAAGAAATCGATGAAAACTCATACTACGGTTCAGGTTCGTACGAACGTTCATTCATCGCTCCTGCCTTGAACGAAGTTGAAATCGACAAAGCTGTTGAAATCTTGAACAATGCTGAACGTCCAGTTATCTATGCTGGTTACGGTGGTGTTAAAGCTGGTGAAGTGATTACTGAATTGTCACGTAAAATCAAAGCACCAATCATCACAACTGGTAAAAACTTTGAAGCCTTTGAATGGAACTATGAAGGTTTGACAGGTTCTGCTTACCGTGTTGGTTGGAAGCCAGCCAACGAAGTGGTCTTTGAAGCAGACACAGTTCTTTTCCTTGGTTCAAACTTCCCATTTGCTGAAGTTTACCAAGCATTCAAGAATACTGAAAAATTCATCCAAGTCGATATCGACCCTTACAAACTTGGTAAACGTCATGCCCTTGACGCTTCTATCCTTGGTGATGCAGGTCAAGCAGCGAAAGCAATCCTTGACAAAGTAAACCCAGTAGAATCTACTCCATGGTGGCGTGCAAACGTTAAGAACAACCAAAACTGGCGTGATTACATGAACAAACTCGAAGGTAAAACTGAGGGTGAATTGCAATTGTACCAAGTTTACAATGCAATCAACAAACATGCTGATCAAGACGCTATCTACTCAATCGACGTAGGTGACACTACTCAAACATCTACTCGTCACCTTCACATGACACCTAAGAACATGTGGCGTACATCTCCACTCTTTGCGACAATGGGTATTGCCCTTCCTGGTGGTATCGCTGCTAAGAAAGACAATCCAGATCGCCAAGTATGGAACATCATGGGTGACGGTGCATTCAACATGTGCTACCCAGACGTGATCACAAACGTTCAATACGACCTTCCAGTTATCAACGTTGTCTTCTCAAATGGTAAATATGCCTTCATCAAGGACAAATACGAAGACACAAACAAACACTTGTTTGGTTGTGACTTCCCTAACGCGGACTACGCGAAAATCGCTGAAGCTCAAGGTGCTGTAGGATTTACAGTTGACCGTATCGAAGATATCGATGCAGTTGTTGCAGAAGCTGTGAAACTCAATAAAGAAGGTAAAACTGTTGTGATCGATGCTCGTATCTCTCAACATCGTCCACTTCCAGTAGAAGTACTTGAGTTGGATCCAAAACAACACTCAGAAGAAGCAATCAAAGCCTTCAAAGAAAAATACGAAGCAGAAGAACTCGTACCATTCCGCCTCTTCTTGGAAGAAGAAGGATTGCAATCACGCGCAATTAAATAATTTCTCTCATCGAAAATCAAATGTAAACTTTGTAGATTTTATTCTTTGATTTTCTTAGAGCAGAACTTGAAAAGATCGGAGCAATCCGGTCTTTTTCTGGAGGATAGTAAATGAATTTAAATCAATTAGATATCATCGTTTCAGATGTTCCTCAAGTCTGTGCTGACTTGGAGCGTATTTTGGATAAAAAAGCCGATTATGTTGATGACAGTTTTGCTCAGTTCACGATTGGCAGTCACTGTCTCATGTTGTCTCAAAATCATCTGATTCCTTTGGAAAATTTTCAGTCAGGAATTATTTTACACATTGAAGTTGAAGATTTGGAACAGAATCAAAAGCGTGTGAAAGAATTAGGGATTGAGATTTTACATGGACCAGTTGTAACTGATTGGGGGACAGAATCCTTGCTTGTAAAAGGCCCTGCTGGTTTAGTGATTGATTTTTATCGTATGAAATAGGGCGCGTAGTCATTTGACGTTAACCTTAGCTATTTTTAAAACAGAAATTGAGAATGTGAATTATTAAAAGA
>URCN01000127.1:0-3258 GCA_900546335.1 uncultured Streptococcus sp. | reverse complement strand
TGACCAAGGCAGTTTCCAAAGAAGAGGACAAGGAAGTCGATATCAATAGCCTCAATAAACAAGAGCGCAAGGAACTCGTCAAAAAACTGGAAAAACAAATGCAAGAAGCCGTCGAAGTGCTTGACTTTGAACTCGCAGCTCAGATTCGTGATATGATGTTGGAAGTCAAGGCGTTGGATTAGATAGGAGAAAACGAATGAAAATTTTAGTCATCAATGGACATCCTGACAAGGGAAGTTTCTGTCAAGAAATTTTTCAAACGATTGTCGAAAATATTGACTCAAATCATCGTGAGCTTGAATCTATTAACCTAAATGAGATAGATTTTGATCCCGTATTACGTTATGGTTATCGAAAACGGATGGAAGAGGACTCTTTCATACTTCGCTCTCAAGAATTAATCCAGTGGGCAGATCATTTCATTTTTGTTTATCCAATTTGGTGGAGTAGTATGCCTAGTTTATTGAAGGGATGGATTGATCGTGTTTTCACGCCAGGAATTGCGTACTCTGCCAATAATCAAGGAAGTTTTATTTTAAACTACTTAAGGGGTCAGCAGTTTAAAAAGTTACTAAAAGGAAAAACAGCTAGCATTTACGCAACATCCATGGCACCAACATGGTGGTACAAAGTATTTTCAGGTCCTATCAATATCCCAGACAGTTATGGAATATCAGTATTAAAGAATGCTGTCCTAAATCACTGCGGTATTAAAACAAAGAAAGTTTCAATTTTGGGTGAGTTAGGGCGTGAGGTGAATACAAATTCTACAAGACATAAATATCTGCAAAAAGTTGCTGAGGAAGTAAAGGCGTTGGATTAGGAAATAGTATGGTTTATTTAAGAAAACTAATTGAAGAAGATTTGGTGTCTTTGTGGGAAATTGCTTATTCACAATCTAATCCAATTTGGAAACAGTATGATGCTCCCTATTATGACGATTATCAGCATTTTCCTAATTTTCAAGAATTTAAACTACAAAAATCAGAATCTACTCTAAACAACTCAAATCGCCTTGGTATTTTTGTTGATGATAAATTAGTTGGGACTGTTTCGCGCTACTGGGTATGTAAACAAACAAGATGGATGGAATTGGGGATTTGTATTTATGATAACAAATTTTGGAACTCTGGCATTGGAAAAGCTGCTATGCTACAATGGATAGATCGGACATTTAAGGATTACTTGGTGTTGGAGCATCTTGGTTTGACAACTTGGTCAGGAAATCTTGGTATGGTAAAACTTGCTGAAAAATTAAGAATGAAAAAGAAGCTCATATTCCAAAAGTTCGTTATTACCAAGGCAAATATTTTGATAGTATTAAATATGGTATTTTGAGAGAAGAATGGGGTAAAATAAATGAACCTAACTATCAAACAAATGGTAACTCCTGAAGAGATAGAAAGCAAGTCTCTCGTTCATTGGCAAACGTGGAGAGAGGCTTATGATGACCTTTTACCTGCAGAATTTCAGGAGACGATGACATTAGAAAGATGTCGATTTTTTAGTCAAAAATATCCAGAAAATACATTGATCGCGATGGATGGCATGAAGGTAGTTGGTTTTATCAGTTATGGAAACTTTCGTGATGAGACTATCCAAGCTGGTGAGATCATTGCCTTATATGTTTTAAAAGACTATTATGGAGAAGGTATTGCTCAGAAGTTAATGAAGGAAGCTCTGACGACTCTTGAACAGTTCTCTGAAATATTTTTATGGGTATTAAAAGAGAATAAGCGAGCCATTGCTTTCTATCAAAAAATGGGTTTTACTTTTGATGGGCAAGAAAAAATACTTGACCTTGGAAAACCTATCACTGAAATTAGAATGGTACGTAAGAAATCATCAAATTCTGAGAGTTAAATACTGGTAGAATTACGATTTTGTTTTCAGATTACGCAATGAACAAACAATCACGTTTTAGCATATATTTTTAAATAGAGGGAAGTTATTATGAAATTGAAAGAGAAGAATTATAAGAAGTCATCGAGCTTAGATTCTGTTCGTTTTTGGTTACAAGGGCATCGATTTTTCAAATTTATGCTTGATATTACCTTTTATATCAGCTTGTTCCTAGTTATAGAATTTACAACATCACAGAACAAGAGCATTCCAGCTGATTTTCGGTACAGAGAGCTTTTATTTCCCTTGCAATTGAATCTTTTTATCTTGGGTAATAGGTTCTATGCTCTCTTTTTGTCAGTGAAAACTAAAAAAGAAAGGACCCTTAAAAGATTTTGTGAACCCTTTATTTATATCAATATCCTTAGCTTCATTTTTCAACTGATTGGTGTGAGAAAAAGAGGAAGAGTCGTTCTGTCACCTTTGTTTTCACTGGAGTCATCCTATATCTGGTTTCCTATTGTCATCTACCTTCTAGTCTTGATGTTAACTTTGGCAATCTTCTTTCTCTCTAAAGGCTCAAAAAAAGGAGTAGATGAAAATGAAGATGAGTAGGCAAATGAAGTACAAGACAAAAGAAAAGCCTTCTTGGACTAAGAGGATTTTTCTTTGGATGGAAAGGCACAGAAGGATTGGTCAACTTTTGGATACGAGTGTATTATTTGGATCTATGTTTGTATCATTTCTTGCCGCCTCTTACATTAGTTATCTATTACCGAACATAAACTATCTTTCCCCCTTAAGCTTCAATCTTATCCTTCTGATCTTATCAACCTATTTCCTTGTCTTTCGTTTTAGTAGTGATAAACTTCAGAAATGGCGTTACTTTTCATGGGGTTTTATTGGGTTCAATGGTCTTCTTTTTCCCTTTCATCTCTTGGTAGGTCTGAATTGGCTAGGACGTCGTAAGTCAACGAATTTCCCTCCTATAATTTCTATGGATCCAGCCTATGTCTGGGTTCCTATTGTAAGTTATCTCTTTTTCTTTTTCTTGGGGCTGGGCATTCTGCTTTTGATTATACGGATAGAAAAGAGAAGAAGGAGGCGTAAATGGAACGAAAGATTAAGAAACAAAAGAAGGTCAAACAACAGGACAGAAAAATGAGAAAAATCCATAAAAAGTATTCTTTGATAGCTCACGTCCAATTGTGGATGGAAAGACATTCAAAGATTACTTCTTTTATGGATGGTGGTATAATATTATTATCTATTTTTGGTATCATGTATGTATTGTTTGGGACGTCACTTATCCCGAAACCATATCAGGAAATGTCCTATGTCTTGCCAATTATTATGAATTTTGTCTTTTTGGTGCACACACTCTATCAAGGTATTTTTAGAGATGGTTTTAGCAAT
>URCN01000126.1:0-3429 GCA_900546335.1 uncultured Streptococcus sp. | reverse complement strand
TCTTGCAAGGCCTGCAGTTTCGCTTCAATGACAGCCAACTCTGTCTCATCCTGTGCTAGTTTTGCTTCCTGCAAATGTACCAAAAGATCTTTCTTAGGCAAACCATAAGTATCTGTATCCAGTGTATTGATCTTATCTACAAGGGCTTGGTACTTCTTATCTAAAGGTGAAGTTTCAACTGGTGCCACACTTTGATCCACATGAATATACTGTTTGTCAAAGAGATCCAAGGTTGCTAGGTATCCAGCAGTTGAGTTTGTTGCCAGTTTTTTCATATTTTCGGTGAACTGCCCCAATGCAAGTTCAACACGTCTCTGCATGATTGGCTTGTCTTTGTAGAGACTTCTGCTATCTGCTAAAAGTTGATCCACTTTAGATAGAACAGTTTGTTCATCAAATGCTCCAGGTTGATAGGTCGATTGTAGGGCTGGAATCTTGTTTTTCAAAGCTACTTCATAGCCCTTAGTTTGAACCTTGATGTAGTGATTGTGGTCTCCGTGAGGAATCACAAAACTACCACTTTCTACCTGTAAACTATAAGGAGATACCCCATCACGTAGGGCCGTCGTATAAAGTTCATTTAGGAAATCCAGTTCTGGATTCCCAGTTTGGAGAGGAATACGAACATGTTCTTTTCGTACAGCATAGGGATGAATATGAGTTGGATCGTAGGCTTGGTCTGGATTTCCAAAGACAAAGAATCCGTTTGAAATTCTAATCGCTTCAAGTGGAACTCCGTATGTTTTAGAAATATAAGCAATCTTTTCTTCATCGCTAGCATCTCTTGAGAAAGACTCTACCGTTTTAGCAAGAGGTTTTACAGGCTCTGCATCATGATGTGTTTTCAAATGATCCTTAGCAGCCTTAATTTGCTCTGCTGTCAAATCCTTCTTGAAGAAGTAATGATTGTGGTCACCATGACTCATGACAAAGCCTTGTTCATCCTCACTGATGACACGATTAGCATCAAAACCGTGATCATGGTCTTCATCATGATGGTGTCCATGATGATCTTCATCGTGATCGTCATCATGAGTTGGATTTGGTGTTGCTGTATTTACCCCTTTCAAGTGGTCTTGCGCTGCCTTGATTTGATCAGCAGTCAAATCCTTCTTGAAGAAGTAATGATTGTGGTCTCCGTGACTCATGATAAATCCTGCTTCATCTTCAGCAATAATACGATTGGCATCAAAGCCATGTCCACCTTCTTCATACTCCTTATGTGAAGTTCCTGGATTGATTGGAAGAGATGGCGAAGGTGTTGTTAGACCATTATTTGGAAGAGTCGGTTGTCCAATTTGATTCGACTTAGGAATGTAATGGAAATGATCACCATGTCTTACAATATAAGCTGTAGCAGTTTCTTCGACAATATCTTTAGGATTAAAGATATAACCATCAGATGTTGAAGGAATTTCCTTATTTAACGTTGAAGAAGCTTTATTCAATATAGATGGATTACTTGGAAGACTTCCTAGACTAGACGCTACTTCATGATGTTTTTCATTTGTAGAGACCGTAGAACCAGTTCCACCGATAGGCACCATTCTGGCAATCTTTTCTTCTAAAGGAGAGAGTTTGCTGTAAGGAATAAAGTGATAATGATCGCCATGCGGAATCGCAACTCCATTTGGCGTACGGCTGATAATCTTAGCAGGGTCAAAAACCAGACCGTCTGATTCACTGTAACGTTGGTCACTAGGCGAATCATAGAGTTCTTTCAAAAGACTTTGGAGATTTTCAGCTTTATTTGCTGGCTTACTAGTTGAGCCTTTTGCTACAGATTGCGTGTTATTGTCACTATCTGCTGAAGAATAGCTTAACTGGCTCGGTTGTGTATTTTTGCCAGCTAAATAAGCTTGAGCAGCTGCTAATTCGCTAGCAGACAAGGAACTCTTTGGAATGTAGTGGTAATGTCCACCGTGAGGAACGATATAAGCATCACCAGTATCTTCTATAATATCAGATGGATTAAAGATGTACCCATCATCGGTAGTATAGCGTCCTTGTGATCGTGCAAGTGTCACAGCACTGTTAGAAGTTGGCGCATCGTGAGTATGACCTTGTTTTTGGCGTTCAATTTCGTCCTTCGTACGAACGTTATCTGCATGTGCCGCATCCTTAAGATAAACATAATACTTACCATCCACCTTGATAATGTAACCACCTTTGATTTCGTTGACAATATCAGCGTCTTTGAGTTGATAGTTCGCATCTTTCATCAAAAGTTCTTCACTGAAAATCGCATCAAAAGGAACTTTTCCATTGTAATAATGGAAATGATCACCGTGTGAAGTCACATAACCTTGATCGGTAATTTTCACGACAATTTGTTCTGCCTGAATATCTTCCTTTTTGCTAACTTGATCTGGTGTCTGAGTCTCTGTTTTTTGAGAGTCTTGTTTCCCATCGACATAAGACACACGGTTATTATCTTTGTTTCCTTCTACCTGGTGTTGGTTCAGTGCATAGATGCAAAGACTTAGGGAAAGGACTAAAGCCGATCCCGCCACAAGATACTTTTTCTTCATTTTCATCATCTCCTCATTTTAATTCTTCTGCAAGAACTTTCATATTTTCTTCTAGATTTTCTAAGTAAGTTTTGTCATTTTCGGGGTCTGCTTCCAAAGGATTCAGTGTTTTCAGACTAACCCCTGTTGATTTGACCAAGGTTTCAGCAACTTTAGAAGAGGCATTACTCTCAGTAAAGATGGTTTTAACCTTATAGGTTTTGACAAATTCTTGGATTTCTGTCAACTGTCTCGGACTCGGCTCTTGTTCAGGGGAAATTCCTGCTATACCAAGTTGTTTCAAACCAAAGCGTTTAGCCAAGTAAGAAAAGGCTGTATGTTGCGTAACAAAAGTCTTTTGACTTGATTTTTCAAAAATAGGCTGGTATTTCTTGCTTAATTCTTGAGCTTTAGCGGTAAAGTCTTTGGCATTCTTTTGATAAGTCTCTTTATTGGCACTATCAAGCTCCGAAAGTTTGTCCGCAATAATCTGCGCCTCTTCGCCTGCTTTTTCAGGATCTAACCAAGTGTGAGGGTCATAGAGTGTTTTTTCATCGATGCCGTCACCAGCTTCTACATCTTCTAAGCCCGGTACACGCTCCAAAGTCATTCCTTCAGAAGCTTCTAAAACTTTAACTTTTGAGTTTTTCAAGTTAGGATCTAGACTTCCCGCCCAAGATTCGAGCGTATGAGAGTGGTAGACAAAGACATCCGCATCATAGATGGCAGCAATGTCATTCGCCGAAGGTTCATATGAGTGAATTCCACTACTTGACTGAATCATCCGAACATCATTCAAGTCACCTGATACCTCTTTGACCATGGCGTAGATTGGGTAAAAACTTGTTACAATCTTCATCCCTTTTGCTTCTTGTTTTTCTTTTTGGCTACATGCTCCTAAGACAAGAACCAACAGACC
>URCN01000125.1:0-3533 GCA_900546335.1 uncultured Streptococcus sp. | reverse complement strand
ATTGTGATATAATAGATAGTAATGAGTTTTTTAGAATAAACTAAAGGAGAATATAAATGATCTATGCAGGAATCCTAGCCGGAGGAACTGGCACACGCATGGGAATCAGTAATTTACCAAAACAATTCTTGGAGTTGGGTGATCGACCTATTTTGATCCACACAATTGAAAAATTCGTCTTAGAACCAAGTATTGAAAAAATTGTAGTTGGAGTTCATGGAGACTGGGTGTCACACGCTGAGGACCTAGTTGACAAGTATCTTTCTCTCCACAAGGATCGCATCATCATTACCAAAGGTGGGGCTGATCGCAATACCAGTATCGAGAAGATTATAGAAGCCATTAATGCCTATCGTCCAATCACTCTAGAAGATATCGTGGTTACCCACGACTCTGTTCGTCCTTTTATCACACTTCGCATGATTCAGGACAATATCAAACTTGCTCAAGATCATGATGCGGTTGACACAGTAGTAGAAGCGGTTGATACCATTGTTGAAAGTACAAATGGTCAGTTTATCACGGATATTCCAAATCGTGCTCACCTCTATCAAGGTCAAACACCTCAGACATTCCGTTGCAAGGATTTCATGGATTTGTATGGTTCCCTATCTGATCAAGAAAAGGAAATCCTGACGGATGCATGTAAAATTTTTGTTATCAAAGGAAAGGATGTTGCTCTAGCTAAAGGGGAATATTCAAACCTTAAAATCACAACGGTGACAGACTTGAAAATCGCGAAAAGCATGATTGAGAAAGACTAAGGCTATGATTAATCAAATTTATCAACTGACCAAACCAAAGTTTATCAATGTAAAATATCAAGAAGAGGATATTGATCAGGAGAATCATATCCTGATTCGTCCAAATTATATGGCGGTTTGTCATGCGGATCAACGTTACTATCAAGGGAAGCGTGATCCAAAGATATTGGCTAATAAACTTCCTATGGCCATGATTCATGAGTCTTGTGGAACTGTTATTTCAGATCCGACTGGGACTTATGAAGTCGGTCAAAAGGTAGTTATGATTCCCAATCAACCGCCTATGCAGAGTGACAAGGAGTTCTACGAGAACTACATGACCGGAACCTACTTCCTATCAAGTGGTTATGATGGCTTTATGAGAGAATTTGTCTCTCTTCCAAAAGATCGTGTTGTGTCTTATAATGACATTGAGGACACAGTTGCAGCCATTACTGAGTTTGTGAGTGTTGGTATGCATGCCATGGATCGTTTCTTGCATCTTGGTCATAGTAAGCGAGAGCGCATTGCTGTTATCGGAGATGGTAGTTTGGCCTTTGTTGTTGCAAATATTATCAATTATACCTTGCCAGAAGCAGAGATTATCGTCTTTGGTCGCCATTGGGAAAAACTAGAGCTCTTCTCTTTTGCAAAAGAGTGCTATATTACTGATAATATCCCAGAGGATTTGACCTTTGATCATGGGTTTGAGTGTTGCGGTGGCGATGGTACAGGCCCAGCTATCAATGACTTGATTCGCTATATTCGTCCACAGGGAACGATTCTCATGATGGGAGTGAGTGAATACAAGGTTAATATCAATACACGAGATGCTTTGGAAAAAGGATTGTTATTAGTAGGCTCATCTCGTTCAGGACGCGTCGATTTTGAGAAGGCCATTCAAATGATGGAAGTCAAAAAGTTTGCGAATCGTCTGAAGAATATCCTTTATGTTGAAGAACCTGTGAGAGAAATCAAGGACATTCACCGTGTCTTTGCTACAGACCTTAATACTGCTTTCAAAACAGTATTTAAGTGGGAAGTGTAGAAGATGGAGGTTAATTGTGGAGAAACTCATCAAAGAAAAAATTTCTTCTTTACTATCTAATGAAGAGGAAGTACTCAGTGTTGAACAGCTGGGAGGCATGACCAATCAAAACTATTTGGTTAAAACAACCAACAAACAGTATATTGTGAAATTTTTTGGTAAAGGGACTGAAAAACTCATCAATCGTCAAAATGAAAAGTACAATCTTGAACTTTTAGAGGATTTAGATTTAGATGTCAAAAATTATCTCTTTGATATTGAGTCAGGGATCAAAGTAAATGAGTACATCGAATCAGCAGTAACTCTTGATTCAACATCAATCAAGTCCAAGTTTGAAAAGATTGCACCAATTTTACAAACCATTCACGCTTCAGGGAAAGAATTACGAGGAGAGTTTGCTCCTTTTGAGGAAATCAGCAAATATGAATCCTTGATTGAGGGACCTATCCCTTATGAAAACTATGAAGCTGTAAGAAAAGATGTATTTTCACTAGAAAAGAGATTGGCTGATTTGGGTGTTGATAGAAAGTCCTGTCACATCGATTTGGTACCAGAAAACTTTATCGAGTCACCACAAGGTCGTTTGTATTTGATTGACTGGGAATACTCTTCCATGAATGATCCAATGTGGGACTTGGCAGCACTTTTCTTAGAGTCTGAATTTACAAAGCAAGAGGAAGATGCTTTCCTTTCCTACTATGAAAGTGACAAAACGCCTGTATCACGTGAGAAGATTCGTATCTATAAAATCTTGCAAGATACTATCTGGAGTTTGTGGACAGTGTACAAAGAAGCTCAAGGAGCTGATTTTGGAGATTACGGTATCAACCGTTACCAAAGAGCTGTCGAGGGTTTGACTTATTATGGAGGTTAGGATGAAGAATAAAAATGGTGTTTCTTTTGGTCTGCTCTCTGGTATCTTCTGGGGATTAGGTCTAACGATTAGTGCTTATATCTTTTCAATTTTTACAAATCTCTCACCTTTTGTGGTGGCTGCTGCTCATGATTTCTTGAGTATCTTTATCTTGTTAGCTTTTCTTTTGGTAAAAGAAGGAAAAGTTCGCCTCTCTATTTTCTTAAATATTCGAAATGTGAGTGTTATAATCGGAGCTTTACTAGCAGGACCAATTGGTATGCAGGCCAATCTTTATGCGGTTAAATATATCGGTAGTTCACTAGCTTCATCTGTATCAGCTATCTATCCAGCAGTTTCAGTTTTTCTAGCCTTCTTCATTTTGAAACACAAGGTTTCAAAGAATACAGTATTTGGTGTTTTCTTGATTATTGCAGCGATCATTGCTCAAACCTACAAGGTTGAACAAGTTAACTCGTTTTACATTGGGATTCTTTGTGCCCTTATCTGTGCCATTGCCTGGGGGAGTGAAAGTGTTCTCAGCTCCTATGCTATGGAAAGTGATTTAAGTGAAATTGAAGCCTTGTTAATCCGACAAGTAACCTCATTCTTGTCCTATCTTGTGATTGTGCTCTTTTCACACCATTCATTTGCAGAAGTGGCAGATGGGCAGTTACTAGGCCTCTTGCTTGTCTTTGCGGCCTTTAACATGATTTCCTACTTAGCTTATTATATCGCCATTAATCGTTTGCAACCTGCGAAAGCGACAGGTTTGAATGTGAGCTATGTAGTTTGGACTGTCTTATTTGCAGTTGTTTTCTTGGGTGCACCGCTAGATATGCTGACAATCATCACTTCACTTATTGTTATGGCTGGTGTTTATATTATT
>URCN01000124.1:0-3677 GCA_900546335.1 uncultured Streptococcus sp. | reverse complement strand
ATAATAAATACATTATCTCTAAAATGAAATTAAGGATAGTTAATTAGTAATCAACTATCCTTAATTTTAACCAGTTATTCTTAAAGAGCAGTAAATGAGCAAGTCCACTTACAAACTTCACGTGATACAGTAATTACTGGCTCTTCAGGTAACAATTCAAGTTCCATTAGATTATGCATTTCTTTTCTCCTTTAATTATTTTTCTTTGTAAACCACTTCTGCAACCTAGGATTTGCTTCAAATGTCTTACAAGGACAGTATAACACGGAAATCACCACATTTTAGTAAATCGCATATTTGACATTTTTTCTCATAGAAATTTCACATTTGCGATTTTTGTAAATTTGACTCTTTCCTTGATATAATGAAGATAGTACTAACAAGGAGGAATATAATGATGAAGAAAAGAAAAATTCAACTAACGCTTCTACTCATTTCAGAGTGGGTTATTATCATTCCATTTTTAACTAATCGATAAGTTCTTTATATTGCTGGAAGCGTAATTCAAAAAGGGCTGTTAATTGGGGATTTTCTAATACTTGCAGAGATTGGATAAAATTTTCAATCTCTTTTTGATTACTTCCTTTGGTTTGAAGGAAAATGCTCAATTTCTTTAAAAACTGCAATGATACTTTCTCGAAAACATCATATGGTCGGAGCATGCTCCCCAACTCGGCTTCAAAGATTGGGATGTAAGAGAAAAGTTTGCGCTCCATGAGCTCTGAGATGATATTAAGATAACCACTTTTCATATACAATTGATTGTGTACTAACTCTTTAAATTCCTTGGATTTTTCAAGTAAAGAGGTGGATAAAAAGATTAGATCTTGATTGCTCAAGAAAGGCATGGTATTGCAAAAAAGATAAAGTTCAAACCAGGTCCAAGACTCGATAGCATAGAGGTAAGTAGTCAAAAACTCGCTATCCTCCTCTTCTAGCAGATAGTTTTTATCCAAGGAATGAATGGCATCTTTGATCACAATAGCATTTAAACGACGATAAGTCTGTGCCATCTGTTCTTGCTCGACTTCTTCCAACAGCTGCTCTAAACCTGCTATATCTTGATGGGCAAAACGATTTACAATCTTTCTACCGATTCGCATATGTGGGGATTCCTGATAATTATTAAGCTTGTGTCCAAACTCATCGAAGGTCACATTTATCCCTTGGATAGCTAGTATCAGTTTATCCGCAGACAGCATAGACTGTCCCAGTTCAAACTTGGATAACTGGGATGCTGTCAGCCCATCACAAGCCACATCTGACTGCTTGAGTTTCCTCGCCAGGCGCAATTCCTTGTAAAATTCTCCCAATTCCATTCTCTCAATCATCTGACCACCTCCTAATTTTTACATATTATATCATCATTTTTACGGTTTTGTCAAAATATTCTGACATTTTCTGGAGCAAAAAAGCCAGCTTCAAGCTGACTCTTTATTCCATGGTATCAAAGGCAAGGCTTGGTTTGGCATTGAGGTCCAAACCTGCGAAGTTTTCTTTGTTCCACTCGCTGACACTGGCATAGGCAATCATACCTGCATTGTCTCCACAGAGACGCAGGGGTGGAATGATGACTTTGACATCGGTGATTTCAGCTGCTAGGCGTTCTCTGAGCCCTTTATTAGCTGCCACGCCACCGGCTACGACTAGGGTTTTAACAGGGTATTTTTCTAAGGCTTTCTTGGTTTTTGCCATAAGAATATCCATGACTGCTGCTTGGAAGGAAGCTGACAGATCTTCCTTGGACAAGCTCTCTCCCTTTTGCTCAGCATTGTGGTGAAGATTGATAAAGGCAGACTTGAGACCTGAGAATGAAAACTCCAGGTTATCTTCCTTAATCATAGCACGAGGAAAGTCATAAATATCCTGTCCCTGATGAGCTAGCTCATCAATCTCGCGACCTGCTGGATAGGTCAATCCCATGACACGTCCAACCTTATCATAGGCCTCACCAACCGCATCATCACGGGTTTCCCCAACAATCTTGTAATCCCCAGCCTCGGAAACATAGACCAACTCTGTGTGCCCACCACTTACTAAAAGTGCTAACAAGGGGAACTCCAAAGGCTCAACGCTCTGAGCCGCCATGAGGTGACCAGCCATGTGATTCACGGGGATTAGCGGAAGTCCATGAGCCCAAGCAAAGGCCTTGGCAGCTGACAAACCAACTAGCAGTGCTCCGACCAAGCCTGGTCCGTACGTAACCGCAACAGCTGTTACATCCTCTTCGGTAATCCCTGCTTCTGCTAATGCCTCCTCGATGCAGGCTGTAATAACCTCGACATGGTGACGACTGGCTACTTCTGGCACTACGCCCCCAAAACGTTTGTGACTCTCAATTTGACTCGCAATGACATTGGACAAGAGCTGGTCGTCGTTTTTTAAGACAGCGACACTGGTCTCATCACAGGATGTCTCAAATGCTAAAACATATCTATCTTTCATCTACTTCTCTCTTCATGATGATGGCATTCTCGACTGGGTCATGGTAGTAGACCTTGCGCTCAGCGATAACCACCATCTTTTCTTTCTTGTAAAATGCTTGCGCTCGTTGATTTGACTTTCTGACTTCTAAAAAAATCTCCTTGTCTACTGGCAATTGAGCAAACAAGGCTGACGCAATTCCCTGACCCTGATAGGCTTTTTTGACAGCGATTTGCAAGACTTCTGCCTCAAAGAGATTCTCCTGAACAGCTAGAAAACCAATCACTTCTGTTCCATCATAGGCTAGAGCGTACCAAGTCTGGTCTTGGGACAGGTCTGCTTGGATTTGTTCCAGCGTCCAAGGACTGACTGGGTAAACAGCTGCCATGACAGCATAGATTGCTTGAGCTAGGTCAGGCTGTCTTTGGATTCGTTTGATTTCTATCATAGGCGTTTAATGTAAGGCTCGCCAGACTCGGTATGGTTCTTGAGCCAGTTTTCCTCAGCTTCAACACGTTTGAGGTAATTTGGTACAAAGTCGTGCAAGGAGTCTGCTTTCTTGTCCCAAGCCCACAAAGCTAGATTAGCTGCATTAGGTAAGCTTTCTTGGTAGCTAGCTTGTGGTAGCTGTTCTTGGATCTGCTCCACAAAGGGGCCAACTTCTCCGACAAAGGTCACCTGTTCAGCATCCGTGACTTTTTCTAGCACTTCCGCAAAGGACAAGTGTGCTTCTGGCATGACAGGTTTGGCATTTTCATAAAATCCCGCATAGACATTGTTGCGACGCGCATCCATCAAGGGAACAAGTAAGCCTTCTTGTTGGCGTGGCACCAGAGCCAAGAGGCTAGACATGCCAACTAACTCAATGTTTAGGGTATGAGCCAAGGTCTTGGCAGTTGCTACCGCGATTCGTAAGCCAGTATAACTACCTGGTCCTTCCGCCACCACGATTCGATCCAAATCCTTGGGTGTCCAATCCAAACTGGCCATCAAAAAATCGATGGCTGGCATGAGGGTAATACTGTGATTCTTCTTAATATTAATCGTCGTCTCGGCAAGAACCTGCTTGTCCTCTAAAATAGCGAGAGAAAGAGCCTTGCTGGACGTATCAAAAGCTAATACTTTCATAACACATTCCTATCTTTTTGTCTGCTTACTATTATACTACAAAAGCTGACGCATGGGAATTTTCTTCTTTTTGAAACAAAAGGGCCTGCCACTTAGACAAAAAGAAGTGTAAATAAGTCATATAT
>URCN01000123.1:0-3791 GCA_900546335.1 uncultured Streptococcus sp. | reverse complement strand
TTTTTACTTATCTAAAAAAATAATGCGATGGCTGCAATCCAGTTCAGAACAGAAACTACAAGTCCTACGATGTTGAGAATTTTTTCTGTTTTATAGTCCAGTCCAGATTCTTTTTGGTATGAAAAAGCCAAGACCAATCCTATAATCCCCAAAATCAGACCCACTATTGGAGATAGCAAACCAAGGACGATAGATAAGATACCTAAAATAAGTGAAGGTTTTTTCTTTTGTTGTGAATTCATATTACAAAATCTCCTTAAATTTAATATAAATGATGATACCATAAAATGCTAGCTTTATCACTCATTCGACAGTTTTTACAGAATGTTAGCTAGTCTTGACCTTCCCGTTCCAAGAATCCAATCCATAAGAAAGGATATAAATCTCAGAGAAACCTTGTTTTTTCAGATAGAGAGCTGCATTGGTCACTCGTTGTCCGCGTTGGTTTTCGTAGAGAAGGACAGGTTTATCCTTGCGAAGGGCTGCAAGGCTTGACTTCAACTGATTTGAAGGAATATTGCGAGCTCCGAGGATATGTTTTCTGTGAAATTCTGCTGGTTCACGGACATCAATCAATTGCCCTTTCCGAATCAAGGCTTCAAATTCTGCATTATCCACAATCTTAGCCGCACGACGAATACGAAGGTAGTTATAACCCATCCATGCCGCCATCGCTAGTACGATTCCCCACAAAACCCAAATTGTCATAAGTTCTTATCTCCATTTTTCTCTATGTAGTCTAATTCTACCTTGTGCTCTCTACGAAGAACAGCTTCCGCCTCTAGATAGTCTAGCTTGTCCATCAGACCTGCATCATAGATCCGAGAGAGTTCGAGCTTCATCAGTTCAATATCATACAAGCGCTTCCCCATGTAAACAATAATGCCAAACTGTTTGAGAAATTGCTGCACATCATAGAATGTTTTCATAGCTTTCATTCTAACAGATTTCAGACTTTTTTTCAATACTGGACCGGCTCTTTCCCCCTATTTTCTTCGTCTTCATTGCCCATTCTTCCGCAAGTGTGGTACAATAAAAACATGAGAATTCAACAACTACACTATATTATCAAAATCGTCGAAACTGGCTCTATGAATGAAGCAGCCAAGCAACTCTTTATCACCCAACCCAGTCTTTCAAATGCCGTTCGAGACTTGGAAAATGAAATGGGCATTGAAATCTTTATCCGCAATCCCAAAGGCATTACCTTGACTCGTGATGGGATGGAGTTTCTCTCCTACGCTCGTCAAGTTGTCGAGCAAACCCAGCTTCTGGAGGAACGTTATAAAAATCCTATCGCCCACCGCGAACTTTTCAGCGTTTCCTCTCAGCACTATGCTTTTGTAGTTAATGCCTTTGTCTCTTTGCTAAAGAAAAGTGATATGGAAAAATACGAACTCTTCCTTCGTGAAACTCGGACCTGGGAGATTATCGATGACGTCAAGAACTTCCGTAGCGAAGTTGGTGTCCTCTTTTTAAACAGCTACAACCGCGATGTTTTAACGAAAATGCTAGATGACAACCACCTCTTAGCCCACCACCTCTTTACTGCGCAACCGCATATCTTTGTCAGCAAGACCAACCCTCTAGCTAAAAAAGACAAGGTCAAACTGGCTGATTTGGAAGACTTCCCTTACCTCAGCTACGACCAGGGGACGCATAACTCCTTCTACTTTTCAGAGGAGATTCTTTCACAAGAGCACCATAAGAAATCCATTGTTGTAAGTGACCGCGCCACCCTCTTTAATCTTTTGATTGGTTTGGATGGTTACACCATTGCAACAGGGATTTTGAACAGTAACCTCAACGGAGACAATATCGTTTCCATTCCACTGGACATTGACGACCCGATTGAACTAGTCTATATCCAGCATGAAAAAACTAGCCTGTCTAAGATGGGCGAACGCTTTATCGAATACTTACTAGAAGAAGTTCAATTCGATAGTTGAAAAACTCTAAAACATATTTTATAATATGTTTTAGAAAATAAAAATTGGAGAAAAATGTTGAAAAAGTTAATATTAGTAAGTGCCATCGCACTCTCTATCACAGGATTGGCACAAGCATCAATATCAGCAGAAGAAAATACATCTCAATCCACATCTGCTATCAAGGAATCAACCACTAAAGAATCAAAGAAAGATTCTATCGTTAAAGAGAAAGCTGAATCAGAAACATTCCCAAAAGAAAAAACTACAGAAAAAATTAAAGAAGAACGTCCAAAAAAAGAAGGGTGGTACCAAGAAAATCAAAACTGGCGCTTTTACCAAGATGATAAGCCTGCTTTGAACTGGAAACAAATCCAAGGCAAATGGTACTACTTCGATCAAGATGGAAATCGTATTCATTCTACTATCTACAAAGGCTATGCCTTTAACCAAGATGGTGTCATGATAGAAAATAGCTGGACCAAAGTGGATAATCAATGGTATTATGCTGATTCCTCTGGACGACTTGCTCAGAACACCTGGAAAAAAATTAACGGCTCCTGGTACTATTTTGACCAAACTGGAAGCATGCTCAGCAACACTACCGTTGATGGCTACTTGCTCACAAAAGGTGGAGCTATAGCAGAAAAGGGATGGACTAAATTAAACCAAATTTGGTACTATGTCGCTTCTTCTGGAAAAATCTCGCAGGATAAATGGGAGAAAGTCAACGGTTCTTGGTACTACTTTGACAAAGACGGTGAAATGCTAAGTGCGACAACTTTCAAGGGCTACCTCTTCAACCAGAGTGGAGCTATGGCCGAAAACAACTGGGTCAAAATCAAGGATACTTGGTTCTATGCAAACGGGTCAGGGAGATATATCCAAGACAACTGGCAAAAGATTCAGGGTTCATGGTACTCTTTTGACCAGAATGGTGGGATGCTAGCAGACAAATGGAAAGGAAACTACTACCTCAAAACCAGTGGAGCCATGGCGGAGAAAGAGTGGATCTTCGATAAAGCCTACAAGAGCTGGTTCTATCTAAAAGCAGATGGCCGTTATGCAAATCGAGAATGGATGGGGGCTTTTTACCTCAAATCAGGTGGTTACATGGCGAAGAGCGAGTGGATTTACGATAACACTTACAAAGCATATTACTACCTAGATGATAATGGACATTATGTTTCAGGAACATACCAGATAAATGGTAAGAAACATTTGTTTCAAAAATACGGCCAATGGGTTTCTGAAATATCAGAAGACGTTGGTTTTACAAAAGGTCAATATAGCAACACCATCTTCCTAGATCCTGGGCATGGTGGTCGAGATTCCGGTGCCTTTTACTACAATGTCGCTGAAAAAGATCTCAATATGCAAATATATCGCAAACTTCGCGCTAAGCTAGAAGAACTGGGCTACAAGGTTCTAACTTCTCGAGACAGTGATGTCTATGTCGACTTTATCACGGAACGTTCTCGTATGGTTAATAAGACCAACTCTGATATTTTTATCAGTATCCACTTCAATGCAACTGGAAGCGCATATTCAAAAGCGAGCGGTATTCAAACCTACTCCTATAGCGATGAACCTGATTATCCAAGTAAGATTAATAAAAACTGGCACAACCATCCTGATCGCATTAGTGAAAGTAAGCGCCTCGCTGCTGCTATCCACTCCTCTCTCTTAGCCGAAACAGGGGCTAAGGATGCTGGTCAGTTAGAAAGAAGTTTTGCCGTCCTACGTGAAACAGCAAAACCAGCCGTCCTCCTTGAACTTGGTTATATGGATAATTTCACTGAAAGCCAACAAATCAGAGATAGCCACTACCAAGATAAACTGGTCGCAGGCATCGTAAAAGGG
>URCN01000122.1:0-4034 GCA_900546335.1 uncultured Streptococcus sp. | reverse complement strand
GATGTTTGTCCTCCATAGCAAATAACTTTTCCTAAGAATAATACTGTTTCCAACAAAATTAGCTACCGACTATACTCATCTTTTTTATGTATTACCATATAGCAGGATATCAAAATGACGAAAATTTTAATCAGGTAGGTTTCGTATCGATCAGTATCTATGGTTAGCTGAGACAAGACGTTAATGGTCGAATGTGTCATAACGCAAATCCAAAGATTCTTTGTTTTGATATAAAGAGCTGAAAGCATGAAAGAATTTGTCAGCAATCCAAATAAAAACGGTAGAGTTTGCAGTGTTGCTAGGGAACCATCTATGTAAAAAAACAACAGATGCCAAATCGCCCAGCTGAAAAAGGTTAGGATTGTTGAGTGAAAATATGGCAACTTTTCTTGTAAAATTGGTTGAAAAACATATCGCCATCCAATCTCTTCTATACCACCAAAGACAATAAATTTGAAGAACATCAAAAATGGGAGATACCAGCTAAATTCTATTATTTTCCCACCAAACATTAGAAAAGCAAAATCAAGGATAATTAGGAAAAAAGATAATAAATAATGTTTATAACTAGTATGGATGTTAAAAAAATCTTTTACAATCTTCTTAAAATGAATATGAAAATAGTGATTTGCAACAATTATTCCCCAAAGAGCTGAAGAAATGCCACCAACAATGATTCCTAAAACAGTTAATAGATTGGACTGAACAGAGAAATGATTCAAGAAAAAGAAAAGGAGGCAAACTGATACTATTTGGCTAAATGTGCCTAGCAAATATACTGCAATTGCCTTATTTCTTTTCATTGAGAATCCTTTCAATAATATTTTGCGTAAAATAAATTATGTAAACAAAAACTTACAACAACAAATCTTTGACTTTTCCAATTTCACTTTTTGGAATGACCAGATGAATCATATCACCCAGATACATTCTAGTTGAGCCGTTAACTGTTTGGCTTTTGCCATTATGGACTTGGGTGGTGATGAGTACGTTATGTGGCAAGTTGAGCTCGTGAACCTGTTTTCCTGCTATTTTATCAGAAACAGGGATTTCAATTAGGGTAACTTCTCCTTCATCTGTTGCTTCTTCTGGTAGCATTTTTTCTAGCATGGCTTCATAGACTGGAGCACCCTTGAGTAGATCCATGACGATGTAGGCGACTAAGGTCACTAAGCCAAGTGGCATGAGGTTGCGAATATCCCCGACCATCTCGGTTACGAGTATCATAGCAGTTAATGGAGCCTTGGAAATTGCTCCAAAGTAGCCACTCATCCCTAAAATGACAAATATAGGGAATTGTTCCTGACTGACAAGCCCAAAATTCACACAAATGACACCGACTAGGGCACCAAGTAAGGAACCAAGCGCCAGAATAGGAAGGAAAATTCCTCCTGGAAGGCCACTTCCATAACTAATCATGCTCCAAATAAAGCGGATCAAAAAGTAAGCTAATAAAACCTGAAAACTAAAATCTTGCTCAGTCAAGGAAAGAACGACCTGATTTCCACCACCAAGAATTTGAGGTAAGAAAATTCCGACTGGTATGATGAGGATAAAGGCTAGGATTGGATAATAAGCTCTATCCAAATGGATTTTTTGACCAATCCAGTCATAAATTCGACCAACATTGAGTACAGCTTTCTCATAGAGAAAACCAGAAAGCCCGAGAAAAACTCCCATAACCAGGTAAATCCAATACTGGTCTAGGGTCATGAGAGGAATGTTGTCTGGCATATCCAGTACGGGTGTTAAGCCAAATATGAGCAGAGAAACAAAGTTTGCTACGAGACTGGCTGCTAGAGTTGAGACCCAGAAAAATCGTGAAAAATGGTGATAGACTTCCTCCACAACAAAGAGGAGACCTGCAATCGGTGCATTAAAGGCAGCGGCTAAACCTGCAGCAGCTCCACTGGCGATCAGGGAACGTTCCTCTACTGGGCTAGATTTGAGCCACTTGGCAATGCCTTTACCACCGACCGCTCCAAGTTGAATACTTGGCCCTTCTCGACCTAGCATAAGGCCACTGGCAATAGCAAGAATACCTAATACATATTTCTTCCAGAGGACACTCCACCAGTTAAGAGTCATCAGTCCCTTTAGTTCGGCTTCGACTTGAGGAATTCCTGAACCCTTGATATCTTTTTCTGACCGAGTTAGTTTCGCACTAAGCCAGCAAACGAATACATAAAATAGGCCAATGATAAAAAGATTGCGCACTAGGTGCGCTTGATCTTGATAGAGTCCTTGTATCAGATGGAAACCCTTTTCGATTAAGAAACGAAAGGATCCGACGATTATCCCGACGACGAGACCAACAATGATTCCTCGTCCAACTTGGGATAATATGGTGCTTGAGGCAAAGGCAAATTCTTTCTTGGAACTGAGTGTTTCTGACTGTTCCTCCATAATCATTTCCTCTTACTTGTCTTTCTTAGTTGAAACCAGTGTTTTGACTGGTTCAAAACTGGTTCGGTGAATTGGGGTGACACCTAGTTTTTCAAGCCCTTCTAGATGTTTAGCTGTTCCATAGCCTGCATTAGCTGTAAAATCATAGCCAGGATATTGCTGATCGTATTCCTTCATCAATTCATCCCGTGTCACCTTGGCTACTATAGATGCTGCTGCGATTAAGAGGGAGTTAGCATCTCCTTTGATAATGGAGGTTTGTGAAATTGGTAACTCCAGTTTCATGGCATCTATCAAGAGGTGCTCAGGTTGCGGACTGAGCTGGGAGATTGCTTCCTTCATGGCTAGTTTGGTAGCTTCATAGATATTGACTTGGTCGATGACCTGATTATCCATGATACCAATGCCGATTGCTAAGGCTTGGTCTTGAACAGCATGATAAATTTCCAGATGTTTCTTTTTGGGGATTTTTTTACTATCGTTGAGGCCTTTAATCTTACAATTTTTAGGTAAAATAACAGCTGCAGCAACTACAGGGCCAGCCAGAGGACCACGGCCGACCTCGTCAACACCTGCAATTAGGGTCAATCCTTGCTTATACAGTTCTTTTTCATAGGAAAGCATAGTTTCTAGGCGAAGGTCTTCGTCCAGTTCAGCCTGAATGGATTTTTTACGCTTGTTGATTTCTTTTTGAACTCCAGAACGAGGATCCTTTTCCAGTTCAAGAAAAAGGGGATTGTCTAATTCTTTGACAGTAGCAAGAAGTTCCTTGATTTCTTTAATCGTCGTCATCGATGTCGTCCAATGTATCTAAGGTGTAGTTACCGAGTTTTCCATCACGGACTTCCTTGACGAAGAGGCTGTAAAAGCGGTCGTAGTCGTCTCGGAAACCAAGGGCACGGGTCATATCCATGATGATAACAGGTGCTTCTTCTTCTATCTTCATTTGTTTGAAGCGTTCAGCTAGCTTTTCTGGATAATGTTTTTTGAAATAATTGAGACCAAAAATGGTCACTTCATCCATTGGGAGTAGTTGATCTTTAATTGCTCCAGTCAAGGCTAGTTTCAAAGCAACGGTTTCGTCTTCAAATTTAGGCCATAGAATACCTGGCGTGTCTAATATTTCCAGGTCTTTGTTGGTTTTGAGCCACTGTTGCCCCTTAGTAACACCTGGTTTATTGCCGACCACCGCAATCTTTTTCCCTGCCAAACGATTCATGAGAGTTGACTTACCAGCATTTGGAATTCCGATAATCATGGTCCGCAAGGTTTCGATCTTGATACCGCGTTCTTTCTGGCGTGCAATCTTATCAGCCATGAGCTTTTTAGCCGCATCTGTCACAACTTTTACAGTTACTTGCTCTTTGGAGTTGATAGCCAGAGTTTGGATTCCCTGTGATTCAAAATACTGACGCCATTCTTTGGTCATTGCTGGGTCTGCTAGGTCAGCCTTGTTCAAAATCAAGAGTTTAGGTTTATCACCCACAATCTTGGTTAACATAGGATTTTGACTAGATAAAGGTAGCCGAGCATCCACCAAAATCGTCACAAAATCAACAAATTTTAAATTCTCCTGAACTTGCCGCCGAGCCTTAGACATGTGGCCCGGAAACCATTGAATAGTAGCC
>URCN01000121.1:0-4080 GCA_900546335.1 uncultured Streptococcus sp. | reverse complement strand
CATCTGCATAATACAGCACATCTGCATCGTCAGGAATTATCGACAGAGTTTATCTTATTTGATCAAAAAGGTAATACAATCAAAAACTTTCAAAATATTTTCCCTCGCTTTGTTTCAGAGGTGAAGGAAGGGATGGAACATTATCTAGAGACTTTGGATATGGATCGTAATTCAATGAAGGTCAATCATTTGTCTTATACTTTTATCACTCATAGCAAACACTTAGTTCTAAATCTTTTACAAAATCAACCTAAATTAAAGGTTTTAGTCATGAGCAATTTTGATCAGTATCATGCAAAATCAGTAGCTGAGACACTTGCTTACTATTGCAGTAACAATTTTGAACTGGAAGTTTGGAGTGAATTAGAGTTATCCCTTGATGCTCTAAAAGAATCACCTTATGACATCATTATTTCTAATTTTATTATTCCGCCGATTGAAAATAAGAGACTGATCTATTCCAATAATGTCAATACAGTCGCTCTTATCTCTTTGCTTAACGCAATGATGTTTATTCGATTGGACGAGTAACTAAGAATAAAAAAACGCTATCTAGCGTTTTTTCTTATAAGAAAAGAATTTCATCTATATTAGACTCAGAATAACCTAAGAAACTAAGCAAAAAAGCCTTGGTTATCAAGGCTTTTCCTGTTGTATTTAGATGCCCCCTGCAAGCATTTTTAAGAAATCTTCATCTTGAAACTAACCAAAAATGTTGAAATATAAACGATTTTTGGAAGATACTTGGAATAATTTTGAATGTGATTATTTCAAAACGTGGCAAAAGTGGGGCAAATTATTTAGGATATAGAAAATAGATAAGTTTTGATATCATCTTTTTCTTGATAGTCGAGTCATAATAAAGTTAAGATATTGTGGACTTATTTTGAAACAACTCAATTTTATCATTGCAGTAAGTGATTAAATTTTTTGCTTTTTCAAAATGATATCCTTTTTCGGATACAAACTTTACTTTCTTCTCATCAAAATAATAGCCTGTCAAACCAGTGACTTCTTCTGATAAGGTGAGGTAGTAGCCTGTTTTAATTCCCTCGTCTAAATTCTTAGAGAGTGACTTCATCAAGCGGCCAAAGAGAGACTTTTTCGTTTTTTCATCACTGGAATCGTTCCCCAAATTGGTTGAAATCAAACCTGGATGGTAAGAATTGATGGTGATGTTTGAACCTCTTAAGAAGAACTCTCTGGCTAGATAGCGTGTCATCCAAATAGTGTAAAGTTTAGAATTATTATAGGCCAATCCGAGATTATAATTGTTCTCAAATCCAAAGTCTAAATCCTTGACCTTGGCAAAATGATGCATATAGGAGGAGGTATTAATGATACGACCGTCAGGCGCTTTTTCTAACAAGGGGCTTAGCTCCATTGTTAACATATAGGGAATGAGAACGGATATCATAAAAGTCAATTCGACATTTTCAGTACTCACTTTTCGTTCTTTTCCTCCATAAAGTCCTGCATTATTAAACAAGACATCGATACTTTGAAAGTCTCGCTTGATTTCTTCCACAAATCGATAAACATCGTCTAATTTTGAAAAATCCGCAAGGTAGCTAGAAACTCTGCCTCTCAAGGAAACTGCTCGAACCTCTTGAAGAGCCAGCTCAAGTTTTTGAGGGTTTCGACCATGAAGAATGACATGATGACCTTGGCTGGCCAGTTTCTTTGCCAAATGTTTACCGATACCGTCAGTAGCACCTGTTATTAGAATGGTTTTGACCATATTAGTCCTCCAAGAAAGCAATGAGTTCTTTTGAAAACTCCTCTGCATATTGGAAGATCGAACCGTGCCCTGCATTTGGATAGATAATCAGCTTACTATTTTCGATTTTCTCATGCATGTCATAGGAATTTTCCGTTGGAACCTGCATATCCTTGTCCCCGTTAACGATTAAGGTTGGTTGAGTGATAAATGTTAGGTCGTCTTGAGGATCTTTCCCCCAACGTTTAATAGCTTTGAGTTGAGTTAGGAAACCTGATACGTTCATGTCTTTATCCGCAAATTCCTTTGTTCTCATACCCATTCGTCCTAGGACTTTCAAAGCTTCGATTTTCCCTTGTTCATCATGATTATAGAAGATATAGCGTTTAGGATCGATGCGCTCGAGTCCCGCTTTAAACATATAGTTAAAGGTTTTCCCTGTTACCTTATCGACCTCTTTTCCACCTCGAGGACCTGTTCCAGCCAAGATTAAACGATTGACTAGAGTAGGATTTATTCGGATGATTTCTTGGGCAATCATTCCTCCCATAGAAAGGCCGAGGAGATTGATTTTATCGTAACCAAGCGCTTTTACAAAGTCAATTGTCTGCTCAGCCATTCCAGGAATGGTTGGCGCCACTTGGCCTTGACTGGCTCCAACACCAGGAAGATTGACTACAATGACATGGTGTTTTTCAGCAATCAAGTTTAATAGTCTTGGATCCCAGTTATCGAGAGTTGCTGCCAAATGGACCAGCATCAGAAGAGGTAGTTTTGATTTGCTTTTGCTGAGTTCGCGATAGGCGATTTGGTTTTCTTGGACAGTGATGTATTGATTTTTAGTTGTAAGATATGACATTGTGTTTTCCATTTTTATTTCTTAAAGCTGAGGACTGTTTTTCCACGCGAGCGACCATTAGCGACTTTGTCTAATGCACTATTTACTTCTTCAAATGGATAAACTGTATCGATAGAGGGTTTGATTTTTAATTTACTAAAGAGGTCAGCTACTTCTTGTAATTGAGCGCCGTTGCTTTCTACAAAGATAAAATGGTATTGGACACCGTATTTTTTCGCCATCTTATCAAATTTGCGACCGGCTAAGCTAAGAATAATCTGTTTCCATTTTGGTAGATTCATGCGTTTGGCAAAAGCACCGTTTGGCATGGCACGAAGGGACACAAGGTGACCACCTTTTTTCATAATAGATATTTGTTTTTCAGTTTCAGCCCCACCAAGAGTATCGAGAACATAATCAACCTGGCTAACAGTTTTTGTATAATCCTCTGTTTTGTAATCGATAAATCGGTCTGCTCCTAGCTTTAAAACTCGCTCAGCACTATCTCCAGCACCATTAGTGATGACTTTCAAACATTTGGCCTTGGCGATCGGAATGGCCATCCCACCAACTCCTCCAGTACCACCAGAGATAAAGATCGTTTTCCCAGCTTGAGCGCCCATGAGTTCCAAGGCTTGCATAATGGTTAAGGCAGTAAGAGGAACAGCAGCGGCTTCCTCGTCTGAGAGATAGTCTGGAACCTTGGCTAAAGCTTGGCTATCAACAGCTAGGTATTCTGCAAAGGCACCAATATGGTCAAGCGGTAAACGACCAAAGACACGGTCTCCTACCTGAAATTTGTCAACTTGCTTGCCAATTCTTTCAACGATTCCAACGAATTCATTACCTGCAGTTTGAGGAAGTTTGTAAGGGACAATCATCTTGACCTCGCCACGAGAGATCATGTTATCTAGCGGATTAACACCAGCTGCAGATACTTTAACCAAAACTTCTTTGTCTGTCATACTTGGTTTAGCGATTTCTATGATGTTCAGTGTGATATTGTTTTTATTATAAGTAGTGTGTTGAGCGACTTTCATGTGATTTCTCTTTTCTTTTTTAATATAATTCAATAGACTTGTATTTGATACAAGTTCATGTTGTCTCCAGTAAAAACTGACTTGCTATCAAATCAGTTTCGGACTTGTTTGGCTTGTTTATATAGATTGTCAATGACATCTTCTAAAGTTTGATTTGCTAATTCCTTCTCTAATTGAGATTCGGCACTAGCGAAAAGCGGTGAAACTGCTCCTTGGATATGTTTTCCAACAGGGCAATCAGGATTGCTATTTTGATGAACAGGGAATAAACTAATGTGATTGATTTCTTGAGTAGCATAGTAGATCTCTAGTAAAGTCATTTTCTTTGGAGACTTACTGAGTTGATAACCTGTTTTTCCTTGCTGGGAATGAATCAAATCTGCATTTTTCAATAAGGCAATCACCTTTCGAATGTAACTAGCGTTGGTCCCGACGCTCTCAGCCAGTGCTTGTGAACTTAAGGTATCCTTGCTTTCACTAAT
>URCN01000120.1:0-4089 GCA_900546335.1 uncultured Streptococcus sp. | reverse complement strand
GTCAGGAAACCTATGCTCGGATTGGCTATCTGCCTGAGGAACGCAGTCTTATGCCCAAGCTGACAGTCCTTGAACAAGTTCGCTACTTGGCGACTCTAAAAGGCATGGATGCCAAGGAGGTCAAGGAGAAACTCCCGCAATGGATGGAAAAACTCGAAGTGAAGGGCAAATTGACCGACAAAATCAAGAGCCTCTCCAAAGGGAATCAGCAGAAAATTCAGCTGATTATCACCCTGATCCATGAGCCAGACTTGATTATCCTGGATGAGCCTTTTAGTGGTTTGGATCCAGTCAATACCGAGTTGCTCAAACAGGTCATCTTGAAAGAGAAAGAGCGCGGTGCAATCATTATCTTTTCTGACCATGTCATGACCAATGTTGAGGAACTTTGCGATGATATCCTGATGATTCGTGATGGGCGTGTGGTCTTGCATGGACCAGTTCAGGATGTTCGCAATCAATACGGGAAAACACGTCTTTTTGTTTCAAGTGAACGAAGCAAGGAAGAACTGGAAAAACTTCCTCATGTCAAACAGGTGAGCTTAACCAAGGAAGGTAGTTGGAAATTGATTCTAGATGATGAGAGCGCTGGAAGAGAACTCTTCCCAATCCTCACTCAAGGTCAATACATCGCGACCTTTGACCAGCAAGCTCCAACAATCGATGAAATCTTTAAACTAGAATCAGGGGTGGAAGTATGAGAAATATGTGGGTAGTTATTAAAGAAACTTATCTGCGACATGTCAAGTCCTGGAGTTTCTTCTTTATGGTGATTTCGCCGTTCCTCTTTTTAGCCTTATCTGTAGGAATCGGCTTTCTCCAAGGGTCTTCTATGGCTAAAAATAGCAAGGTAGCTGTGGTAACAACTGTACCATCTGTAGCAGAAGGGCTCAAGGATACCAATGGTATTAACTTTGACTATCAGGATGAAGCCAGTGCCCAAGCTGCCATCAAGGATGAAAAAATCAAGGGTTATCTAACCATTGATCAAGAGGATAGTGTCATCAAAGCCGTTTACCATGGTGAAACTTCTCTTGAAACAGGCATCAAGCTAGCAGTAAGCAATAAGCTCAATGAGCTTCAATACCAACTCAATCGCTCGGCGGCTAATTTGTCCCAAGAACAGGAAAAACGCCTGGCTCAAACTGTTGACTTTACCGAGAAGATTGATGAATCCAAGGAAAATAAAAAGATGGTCCAAACCATTGCGGCTGCGGGGCTTGGTTTCTTCCTTTATATGATCTTGATTACTTATGCTAGTGTCACTGCTCAGGAAGTGGCTAGCGAGAAAGGAACCAAAATCATGGAAGTGGTCTTTTCTAGTATCCGAGCTAGTCATTATTTTTACGCTCGCATGATTGCCTTGCTTCTTGTGATTTTGACTCATATTGGCATTTACGTAGTGGGTGGACTTGCTGCGCTACTTCTCTTCAAAGACCTACCATTCTTGGCAAATTCAGGTATTCTAAAACATCTGGGAGAAGCCTTCACAGTCAATACCTTATTATTTATTTTAGTGAGCCTCTTTATGTATGTAGTTTTGGCAGCCTTCCTTGGTTCCATGGTTTCTCGTCCTGAAGATGCCGGTAAGGCCTTGTCGCCATTGATGATCTTGATTATAGCAGGCTTTATGGGGGTAACAGCCTTGGGCGCTGCAGGAGACAATTTGGTTTTGAAAATTGGGTCTTACATTCCCTTTATTTCGACCTTCTTTATGCCATTTAGAGCCATCAATGGTTATGCAAGTGATTTAGAAGCTTGGATTTCACTAGCGATTACAGTCGTTTTTGCAGTGACTGCAACAGCCTTTATCGGACGCATGTATGCCAGCCTAGTCCTTCAGACAGATGACTTAGGTCTATGGAAAAGCTTCAAACGTGCCTTAGCTTACAAATAGCAATAGAAACCTCGTTTTCACGAGGTTTTTGTGATATTTTAAAGGTCAAATAGGGAAAATTATTTTTCATATCTATTGACTTTTAGTAGTAAAATTTGGTATGATAGTAGACGGTATTGTTTACCCCATTTGTAAGGCCCCGGAACCTTTCAAATACCCCGCGGACCGGAACATCCGCCCTGTAAACAAAAACGATATTCATATAGGAGAAATCATGAACAAAACTACATTCATGGCTAAACCAGGCCAAGTAGAACGCAAATGGTACGTTGTTGACGCAACTGATGTACCTCTTGGACGCCTTTCAGCTGTTGTTGCTAGCGTACTTCGCGGAAAAAACAAACCAACATTCACACCACACACTGATACAGGTGACTTCGTAATCGTTATCAATGCTGAAAAAGTTAAATTGACTGGTAAAAAAGCAACTGATAAGATCTACTACACTCACTCAAACCACCCAGGTGGATTGAAACAAATCTCTGCTGGTGAACTTCGTTCTAAAAATGCAGTACGTTTGATCGAAAAATCAGTTAAAGGTATGCTTCCACACAATACTCTTGGCCGCGCTCAAGGTATGAAATTGAAAGTATTCGTTGGAGTTGAGCACACTCACGCTGCACAACAACCAGAAGTTCTTGATATTTCAGGACTTATCTAAGGAAAGGAACAATAAAGTATGTCACAAGCACAATATGCAGGTACTGGACGTCGTAAAAACGCTGTTGCACGCGTTCGCCTTGTTCCAGGAACTGGTAAAATCACTGTTAACAAAAAAGATGTTGAAGAGTACATCCCACACGCTGACCTTCGTCTCGTTATTAACCAACCATTCGCAGTTACTTCAACTGTAGGTTCATACGATGTTTTCGTTAACGTTGTAGGTGGTGGATACGCTGGTCAATCAGGAGCTATCCGTCACGGTATCGCTCGTGCCCTTCTTCAAGTAGATCCAGACTTCCGCGATTCATTGAAACGCGCAGGACTTCTTACACGTGACTCACGTAAGGTTGAGCGTAAGAAACCAGGTCTTAAGAAAGCTCGTAAAGCATCACAATTCTCAAAACGTTAATCAATACGATTATATCAACGTTTCAAAGCACTCAAGGGTTTACCTCATGGGTGCTTTTTTTGTGTTTTTTGAAAAAGTTCACCTCAAAGTTTACCTTATTTTAACCTTATTGTTTTAGAGACTTTAAGGCAAATTCACCGACTGCCATAGGGACTACGTTAGAAGTATTGACATAAATCTGTGTTGTACCTGTGTCGCTATGTGTTAGAGCTTCGGAAATGGCTTCTAAGCTCATTCCAGCCTGTTTAGCGAGTGTTGCTCCTGTATGTCGTAATTTATGAGGGGTTGCATGTGCAAGATCTGGATGACGACGCTTAACAGATTTCATCTTGTTGTTAAGGTAATCAGCATGGAGACAACTGTTTACATTTCCCTTTGTATCAATGTACGTAAACACATACTGTTCTGGAGTCTGCATGATGTTGAATGAAGCCAGTTCAGATTTTTGTTGCTTCTTCCAAGAATTTAACAAGTCGGTAAGTTCTTGTGGAATCGAAAAAATCGTCTTTTTATTCCCTTTAGTTGACTTTCGATTTTTATATCGATCTAAGGCTTGAACCAATTGAATTTGTTGATTTTTGAAATCAATATGTTTCCATTGCAAAGCGTAGCTCTCTGACTTTCTATCTCCTAAAAAGAAGGTAGTATAGAACAAAACATAGTCTTTGAATAGAATTTTTTCAGTCTCTAAATCCTTTTCAAAAGCTGTAAACCATGCTTGAAGTTCTTCTTGAGATAGATATAAATCTTCATCTTTTTTAGATTCCTGTAGCTTGATTTTCTTAGTTGCTTTGATACGGCTAATGGTTTTAGAGAGACGATTAGTTTCGATATACTCTAATTCTTCTGCCCAGTCAAAGATAGAGTTAACGTAGCTCCTGATAACTTTGAAATTTGCATATTCTTCAGCCTTTTGAGTCAATAGATTTAGCACAACTTGCTTATTTTGATTAAGAAAGTCTATTGAATAATTCCCAAGTAAGGGTAAGATGTGTTTTCTAAAAGCAATTTCTGTTCCAACTATAGTTGCTTGAGATGGTGGTTTGGCAGCAGAAGTAGTTTGACCTGCTTTGTAAGATTGCCACCAAACGTTTTGATAGAAATCCGAAAAGAGAATAGA
>URCN01000119.1:0-4109 GCA_900546335.1 uncultured Streptococcus sp. | reverse complement strand
ATATCAATGATTTGCTTAGGAATTTTAGTTGTAAGCATATTAATCATAGGGCTTGCAGTAAAATTGTCCGTTATGATTATGGAGAAAAAAGAATACTAGTTATAAATTATTTAATTTGTAGTTAAGTGGCAGAGATGGAAAAACAATTTTTTCCTTAATTGTCAAGTCAAGTGCAACAAAGTTGTTCTTCTGATTAAGTGAGTATCTTTCAAGCTGTTTGAGTTAGCTCAAACAGCCCAAAGAATCCAGAGGTCGTCTCTGGATTTTTGCTATGTTCAACATTTATAAATCTTGTAAATCGACGACTTCCAAACCATTTTCTGTTAAACGATAGATACTCGTACAGACCTCTTTTAAGAAGCGTCTGTCATGCGAAACAGTGATCAGACCGCCTGGATAGGAGGTAAAGAGTTTTCTGATTTCAGGTTGAGAAGTGGGAGAAAAGTTTCGTGTAGGCTCATCCAGAAGGAGAAAGTTTGGTTTGCGCAACACTAAATCCAAAAGTAGGAGTTTACCTTGTTGCCCGCCAGATAGGGAGCGGATTTGGTGGTGCATCTCTGGATAGCTGAAATTGAGACTGGCTAGGTGAGATTGGATTTTCTGTAGTTCCTCTTTTTGTCCAGTTTGGCTGAGATAGGCTACTGGAGATAGATCCAATTGTAGTTTTTTATGGTAATCTTGTGGCATAAAACCAAGTGAAATCTCTCTTTTGGCGCTGAGTAGTTGTTGAAACTTGGCTAACAGAGTTGATTTCCCAACACCATTTGGCCCGATGATACCGATTTTATCTTGGCCACGGACAGTTAGTTGTAACCCCTGAGCTAAAACGCGTTCTCCAATGGACAAATTTTCCTTTTCCAGTTGGATTAAGACTTTAGAAGCCGGTAATGGTTGTATATCTGAGAAGAAAAGTTGGATTTGCTCCTCTTCAAGTGGCTTTTGGGTCATGGACTGAGCTTCCTTTTCAAAACGTTTTTCTTGAGAGAGAACAGTTTTCATCTTTTTAGCCAATAGGCGACCGGCAACATCATTTTTAGTATTTCGCAAAGCATTTTCTACATTCTGCTTAACGCGACGATGTTTTTCCATGGTTTTGTCATAGGCTCTTTGGTCATTAGCAGCTTGCTGGCTTTGTCTGGCAAAACTAGCCTTCCTCTGGTCACTATAGCTATCGTAGTCTAAATGCTCCACTAGGGTTTCGGCTTCTTTCCGGTGTTTAACAAGGCGTAAATGGATAATAGTATCCGCAGTTTGAGAAAGAAAGTCTTCATCATGGGAAATGAAAATAACAGTTTGTCTAATCTTGCGAATCTGATTTTTTAGCCAATCAACCGTCTCAAGGTCTAGGTCATTTGAAGGTTCATCTAAAAATAGAATCTCAAAAGGTTTTGCCAACTCATGGATGAGTTGAACTTTCAAAGCTTCGCCCCCTGATAGACTGCCAATTTCTTGGTCGCTAGCAAAACGGTCGCTATCAAAGTGCAACTCCTCCGCCAAACGATAAAGAATGCTGTAGTCTAAATCAGCAGAATCCAAAAAGAAGTAGTCATGTAGAGTTTTCTTTTTCAGGTCCTCAGCTAGTTTTTGAGGAATGTAGGCCAGTGATTGAAGGTCAGACTGGATGTCGCCCTTGATAGTAAAATCAGGTAATGCTTCCCCCATTAAAGCTCGTAGTAAAGTCGATTTGCCATTTCCCTCTTCACCAATAATAGCAACCTTTTCTCCGTCTTGGATAGTCATGGTTAGGTCAGATACAAGATCTCGTAGATCTTTGTTTTGTGTGATGGTCATATGATTGATTTTTATCATATTGTTGCCCTTTCTAGAATGTCCATAGTGCATAACAAAAAGCTCTACTTTATCTAGTAGAGCCCAAAGTCACTGTCAAAACTCTATTATCCTCGTTGAAAAACTCGTCAAACTAGCTTGGAGCTGCCTAACCCAAGAGGGGCAGATGATTAGCTTTCCAGTTTTTTGATTTTCAATGAGGACAAGATACTAGAAAATCTAGTATAAAAGAGCACACAAAAAGAGACAAAAACAAGATCTACTAAATAAAGGTTCTTTATTTGATAGATTAGTTGTTCATGTCTCCCTTACCTCCGAGTATTAGTACCTCTATCCTATACCTTTCAGGAAATTTTGTCAATAGAAAATCCAAAATTCTAAACTCTAAAATCCAAAAACAGGTCCATAGAGAGTCAGTACGTGTTTGACATGTTCGTAGTGGAACTTGTCATAGTTGCGCCAAGCAGCACGAGCTTGATCATTCAGTTTTAGGCTACCCAGTCCAATCAGAAGACTGGTACGTTGGTAAAATTTCTCGAGGTCGATTAAGATACTGTTGTCAATCTTTTCCGCTTTTTTAAGTTCCTTGAGAGTGGTGTTCAGTAGTTCTTGTAGACGGAAATCGTCGGCTGTTCCTTGTTTGCAGCTTTGGTAGCTTTTATTTAACTCGGAAAGGAGTTGGTAAGCTTGGTTGATGAGTGCTTTGTCTTCCATATGAGCATCCTCCTTGCTCTGATGTATTCTTGCCTATAGTATAGCACTAATAGGAAAGTTTGTCATAGTAAATATGTTAAAAAATGAGATTTTAATATCAAAGTTTGGAAAGCTGACTTATAACCTTTTCATGGTATAATCAAGTGAGTACATCTTTATGGAGGAAAAATGAAGTTAAATATTCAAGAAATTCGTAAGCAGCCTGAAGGTCTACACTTTGAACAAGCTTTAGACCTGGCAGCAGACTTGCGTAAACGAAATCAAGAAATTTTAGATGTCAAAGATATCCTTGCTGTTGGGAAGGTGCAGTACGAAGACCGTCTGTATTTCTTAGACTATCAGTTGTCATATACCATTGTTCTTGCTTCCAGCCGCAGTATGGAGCCAGTTGAGTTGGCTGAGTCTTATCCAGTCACAGAAGTTTTCATGGAGGGAGCAACCAATCAACTAGACCAGGAAGTTCTTGATGATGATCTGGTCTTGCCTATCGAAAATGGTGAAATCAACCTTGCTGAGAGCGTAGCAGATAATATCTTGCTCAATATCCCAATCAAGGTCTTGACGGCAGAAGAAGAGGCGGGCCAAGGTTTTGTGTCTGGAAATGACTGGCAAATCATGACTGAGGAAGAATACCAAGCCCAACAAGCAGTCAAGAAAGAAGAAAACAGTCCATTTGCTGGCTTGCAAGGACTATTTGATGGAGACGAGTAGATGGTTTTATCCAAGAAACGTGCCCGTCATGTCATAGAGGAAATCATTGCCCTCTTTCCAGATGCTAAGCCTAGTCTTGATTTTACTAATCATTTTGAACTACTGGTTGCAGTGATGCTGTCAGCCCAGACCACAGATGCAGCGGTAAATAAGGCCACGCCAGGTCTCTTTGCTGCTTTTCCAACGCCACAAGCCATGTCTGTCGCGACAGAGAGTGAAATTGCTTTACACATTTCTCGCCTGGGACTGTATCGAAATAAAGCTAAATTTCTAAAAAAATGTGCCCAACAGTTACTAGACGATTTTGACGGTCAAGTGCCTCAGACTCGAGAGGAATTAGAAAGTCTAGCTGGTGTTGGTCGTAAAACAGCAAATGTAGTTCTGAGTGTGGGGTTTGGAATTCCTGCTTTTGCAGTGGATACTCATGTGGAGCGTATCTGTAAGCATCACGATATCGTTAAAAAATCAGCTACGCCACTTGAAGTAGAAAAACGTGTCATGGATGTTCTGCCACCAGAAGAATGGTTAGCAGCCCACCAGGCCATGATTTACTTTGGACGAGCTATCTGCCATCCCAAAAATCCAGAATGTGACCACTATCCCCAGTTATATGATTTTAGCAATGTTTAAGCGGACTCTGAAAAAGTTTTTGCTTGATTTTAAGGGTGCTTTGTGCTATAGTAAATGATAACTAAATAGTCCTTTAAACCTGTCCCGTGAGGCAGGCAAGGAGCGCGATAAAGTAGAAGGGTGAAGTCTATACTGTATACAGTAGGGCTCGCTTGGCTATACATTTCAAGTCTCCTTGTAGAAGGAGACTTTTCTTTTTGGAGGTTTGTCATGAAGACAAAAGAAGTTGTAGACGAATTGACTGTCAAACGAGCGATTACGCGAAT
>URCN01000118.1:0-4193 GCA_900546335.1 uncultured Streptococcus sp. | reverse complement strand
CTTTAAAGAAATCTTTAATTCTATTAGCTAAATGAATACTTAAAATTGGAGGAACAGCATTACCAATCTGAGTATTAATTGCTTGTAGACCTCCGACAAACTTATAATTATCTGGAAAAGACTGTATTCTTGCACCTTCCCTTGCAGTCAAAGCTCTATTTTGACTAGGATGAATGCAACGTAAGGAGGATGGAGTTGATAAATTATTTGTGATGGTAGTTGAAGGTCTATCCCACCACAATCTACCGTAAGTATTATTATAGCCAGAAGTCAGGTATAAATCTTTATCTAAAATACCATCTTCTACCATCCTATTAATATCGTTTTTCCCTTGCCCCTCTCCAAGAGCTCTCATTATTTTTTGTAATCTCTCACCATGATTTCGACTAACATGATTAAGTAGCTCGGTTTGATTTCCTTTTAATAAAGCTTGGTACTCTGTTCTTGGTTCACATATATAATTATTTTTTTGTTCATTATTTCCTAATATAGGTAAATCACTAATTGCGTCTCTTAATGTAATTTCATTATTTAGGGTAGTTTCTTCTGGGAATATCCACTCGAACTTGATTTTTAAATCCTTTCTTATTCCTATCAAAAAGACACGTTCTCTATTTTGAGGAACACCAAAATCTTTTGCATTAATTAATTTAGTATAAACGTCATAACCACTAACATCACCAAAGCTTGATAAATCATTAAAACTTTCTTTTACATTTCTAATGATTGGGCCGTTCTGTTCGTTTTTCATAGTTAAAAGTCCATAAACATTTTCAAAAACAAACATCTTAGGTTGGATAAAAGAAAGTATCCTTCGATATTCTCTATACATTTTAGCTCTTTTATCATATTGTCTCTTACCAACCGTACTAAATGACTGACAAGGTGGTCCACCAATAACTAAATCAACTCTTTTTGAACTGATTCCTTTGGATTTTAAAAAATGTTCATCTATATTAGCAATATCTTCCTCAATCATAGTAACTCTAGGATAATTTTGTCTGAAAGCTTCTGCTGCATCATGATTGAATTCATTTGCAAATCTAATGTTAAAGTCATTTCTGGAAACAAATGTATTATTTTTAATTGTATTCTGAAAGCCAAAAGTCAATCCTCCAGCACCAGAAAATAAGTCTACAACTTCTATCATTTCTTACCTTTTTTCAAAAAATATTCTCATTTTTCATTATACCAAAAACCCCAGCAAATTGCCGAGGTTTATAACTTATTTAACCAACTTCTTCATCTCATCAATACGTGCTACGGTCGCATCGTATTTCGCTTGGTAGTCGGCTTGTTTGTCGCGTTCTTTTTGGACGACTTCTGGTTTGGCATTGGCTACGAAGCGTTCGTTAGAGAGCTTCTTACCAACCATATCCAGTTCTTTTTGCCATTTAGCCAGTTCCTTGTCGAGACGAGCTAGTTCTTCTTCGACATTTAAGAGGTCTGCCAGTGGCAAGTAGATTTCTGCTCCTGTGATGACGCTTGACATAGCAAGTTCAGGTGCAGGGATGGTTGATGCGATTTCCAAATGTTCTGGATTTGTAAAGCGTTTGATGTAGTTGACATTGCTGTTAAAGAAGGCTTCCAAGTCGCTATCGCTTGTCTTAACAAGGATGGTGATAGGCTTGCTTGGTGCAACGTTTACTTCCGCACGCGCATTCCGAACAGCACGGATCAAGTCTTTAAGGCTTTCTACACCAGTGTGGGCAGCAAGGTCTTCAAAGGCTGGATTGACAGTTGGGTATGCTGCTGTAACGATAGAGCCTTCTGAGATTTGTCCAAAGATTTCCTCTGTCACGAATGGCATGATTGGGTGGAGGAGACGAAGGATCTTGTCCAAAGTATAAAGGAGAACAGAACGTGTGATGACTTTCTCTTCTTCACTATCGCTATAAAGGACTTCTTTGGTCAACTCAACGTACCAGTCCGCAAACTCGTCCCAGATGAAGTTGTAGAGGATGTGTCCAGCCACACCAAACTCAAACTTGTCAAAGTTTTCAGTGACTTTTCCGATGGTTTCATTGAGGTTGTGGAGAATCCAGCGGTCTGTGACATTTCCAGCTTCCTTGTTAACCACTTTTTCGACATTGGCAGTTGCTTGCTCGAGGGTCAAGCCTTCATTGTTCATGAGGATGTAGCGAGAGATGTTCCAGATCTTGTTAATGAAGTTCCATGAAGCATCCATTTTCTCGTAAGAGAAGCGCACGTCTTGCCCTGGTGCAGAACCGTTTGAAAGGAACCAACGAAGAGCATCGGCACCGTATTTCTCGATGACATCCATTGGGTCAATCCCGTTACCGAGAGATTTAGACATCTTGCGTCCTTGCTCATCACGAATGAGGCCGTGGATAAGGACGTTTTGGAATGGCTGACGGCCTGTGAATTCCAATGATTGGAAGATCATACGAGATACCCAGAAGAAGATGATGTCGTAACCTGTTACCAAGGTTGAAGTTGGGAAGTAACGTTTGAAGTCTTCTGAGTCGACAGCAGGCCAGCCCATGGTTGAGAATGGCCAAAGGGCAGAACTGAACCACGTATCCAAGACGTCTTCGTCCTGAGTCCATCCGTCACCTTCTGGAGATTCTTCGCCAACGTACATTTCACCCTCAGCATTGTACCAAGCAGGGATTTGGTGACCCCACCAGAGCTGACGAGAGATTACCCAGTCGTGGACATTTTCCATCCATTGGAGGAAGGTATCGTTGAAACGAGGTGGGTAGAATTCTACCTTGTCCTCTGTGTCTTGGTTGGCAATAGCATTTTTCGCCAATTGGTCCATCTTGACGAACCATTGCGTAGACAAGCGTGGTTCAACCACAACACCTGTACGCTCTGAGTGACCAACACTGTGAACACGTTTTTCGATTTTAACAAGGGCACCAATTTCTTCCAATTTGGCAACGACTGCCTTACGGGCTTCAAAGCGGTCCATGCCTGCAAATTCGAAGGCCAAGTCATTCATAGTTCCGTCGTCGTTCATGACGTTAACTTGTGGCAAGTTGTGGCGTTGACCAACTAAGAAGTCGTTGGGATCGTGGGCAGGTGTGATTTTCACGACACCAGTACCAAACTCAGGATCTGCGTGCTCATCTCCAACAATCGGAATCAATTTATTAGCGATTGGAAGGATGACGTTTTTACCAATCAAGTCCTTGTAGCGTGGGTCTTCTGGATTGACCGCAACCGCAACATCCCCAAACATGGTCTCAGGACGAGTTGTCGCCACTTCAAGGGCGCGTGAGCCGTCTTCCAGCATGTAGTTCATGTGGTAGAAGGCACCTTCCACATCCTTGTGGATCACCTCGATATCAGAAAGAGCTGTGCGAGCAGCTGGGTCCCAGTTGATGATAAACTCACCACGGTAGATCCATCCTTTCTTATAAAGCTCGACAAAGACCTTACGAACAGCTTTTGACAAGCCTTCATCAAGAGTGAAACGCTCACGAGAGTAGTCTACAGAGAGCCCCATCTTGCCCCATTGTTCCTTGATAGTAGTGGCATATTCATCTTTCCATTCCCAGACTTTATCGAGGAATTTTTCACGACCGAGGTCATAACGGCTAATGCCCTCACCACGCAAGCGCTCCTCAACCTTAGCCTGAGTGGCAATACCAGCATGGTCCATACCTGGTAGCCAAAGCGTGTCAAAACCTTGCATGCGCTTTTGACGGATGATAATATCCTGCAAAGTCGTATCCCAAGCGTGACCAAGGTGGAGTTTACCAGTTACGTTTGGTGGTGGAATAACGATCGAATAAGGCTTAGCCTTTTGATCGCCTGAAGGCTTAAAAACATCGGCATCAAGCCATTTTTGGTAACGACCAGCCTCAACTTCGGCTGGATTGTATTTAGGTGAAAGTTGTTTCATTTTAGTTCTCCTTTTCTTCGGTAGTAATATAGTATATGTTGCAGGGGGGAAGTAGTTGATGCTTTTTCAAATAATGATTGATATTTTCTTTAATATTTTTTAAATATATTTCAAGTCTAGTTAGTATCATTTCCTCTTCTTGTGGATCGTAAGTACTACTTGTTAACAATGAGTATCCGCTAAAATGACTTAAACTACTAGAAAATCCGTATATGTAGTCATATTCGTTTTCTAGATTAACTTGTTTTGCTTTCTCTCTCCAATTGATTCGATTTTTTTTTAAAATCTTTCTGTATTTCTTCTTTACTTTTATTTTTGA
>URCN01000117.1:0-4219 GCA_900546335.1 uncultured Streptococcus sp. | reverse complement strand
TATTCAAACAAGTTGATAAATTTAAGTGGATAAATAGGAAGTTGTGAAAGCGATTACTTTATAAAGTTAAGGAAAATTTGCACAAAGATAACGTTTTTTCTTGAAAAACGCTTGTTTTTAAGGTATCATAGAGGTGTAAAAAATTTAACTCAAAGGAGAGTAAAAAATGTCAATTATTACTGATGTTTACGCTCGCGAAGTCCTAGACTCACGCGGTAACCCAACACTTGAAGTAGAAGTTTATACTGAATCAGGTGCTTTCGGACGTGGTATGGTTCCATCAGGAGCTTCTACTGGTGAACACGAAGCAGTTGAACTTCGCGACGGTGACAAATCTCGTTACGGTGGTCTTGGTACACAAAAAGCTGTTGACAACGTAAACAACATCATCGCTGAAGCAATCATCGGCTACGATGTACGTGACCAACAAGCTATTGACCGTGCTATGATCGCACTTGACGGTACTCCTAACAAAGGTAAATTGGGTGCAAACGCAATTCTTGGTGTGTCTATCGCCGTAGCTCGTGCTGCTGCTGACTACCTTGAAATCCCACTTTACAGCTACCTTGGTGGATTCAACACTAAAGTTCTTCCAACTCCAATGATGAACATCATCAACGGTGGTTCTCACTCTGACGCTCCAATCGCTTTCCAAGAATTCATGATCGTACCTGCTGGTGCACCAACATTCAAAGAAGCTCTTCGTTGGGGTGCTGAAATCTTCCACGCTCTTAAGAAAATCCTTAAATCACGTGGTTTGGAAACTGCCGTAGGTGACGAAGGTGGATTCGCTCCTCGTTTCGAAGGAACTGAAGATGGAGTTGAAACTATCCTTGCTGCGATTGAAGCTGCTGGATATGTTCCTGGTAAAGACGTATTTATCGGATTTGACTGTGCTTCATCAGAATTCTACGATAAAGAACGCAAAGTTTACGACTACACTAAATTCGAAGGTGAAGGAGCTGCTGTACGTACTGCTGCAGAACAAATCGACTACCTTGAAGAATTGGTAAACAAATACCCAATCATCACTATCGAAGATGGTATGGACGAAAACGACTGGGACGGTTGGAAAGCTCTTACTGAACGTCTTGGTGGTAAAGTTCAATTGGTTGGTGACGACTTCTTCGTAACAAACACTTCTTACCTTGAAAAAGGTATTGCAGAAGGTGCTGCTAACTCAATCCTTATCAAAGTTAACCAAATCGGTACTCTTACTGAAACATTCGACGCTATCGAAATGGCGAAAGAAGCTGGTTACACTGCAGTTGTATCACACCGTTCAGGTGAAACTGAAGATTCAACAATCGCTGACATCGCAGTTGCAACTAACGCAGGACAAATCAAGACTGGTTCACTTTCACGTACAGACCGTATCGCTAAATACAACCAATTGCTTCGTATCGAAGACCAACTTGGTGAAGTAGCTGAATACCGTGGATTGAAATCATTCTACAACCTTAAAAAATAATCTAGTTCAGTGAACAAGGTTTGAAGCCCCTCGGATTTTTTCCGAAGGGCTTTTTTCTGTTCAAAGGGATAAGAAAAGAGCAGAGTTTATGGTATAATAGACAAAAACACTTGTATTAGGAAGAAATTATGTCTAAAGAGATTGATATCGAGTATTACCACCAACTAGCACTGCAAAAGCAGAAGGAGCACCGAAAAGTCTTAGCTAATCTAAAGAAAAAACCTCCTAAAAACTTAGATAAGATAGCCCAGCAAATTCACCACGAAGTCTTTGAGGAGATTGATTGCACTGCCTGCGCTAACTGTTGCAAGACATTAGGGCCTGACTTTAAGGAAGCCGATATTACCCGTATTGCTAAGTACTTTAAGATGAAATTACCAGCTTTTGAAGCGGAGTTTTTGCAGGTAGATGAAGATGGGGACAAGGTTTTCAAATCCATGCCTTGCCCCTTTCTAGGAGGGGATAATCTCTGTTCTATCTATGATGTTCGTCCCAAGGCCTGCCGGGAATTTCCCCATACAGACCGTAAGAAGATTCATCAAATCAACCATTTGACGATTAAGAACACTTTGACCTGTCCTGCAGCCTATCTCTTTGTTGAGAAATTAAAGGATAAGTTATAGAAATTTGGAAATTGAAATCTTATACAAGGATTACAGGATAAAAAATTTCTAATAATAACTAGTATTATGAACGGAGAATGCCTATGCCTAGACCAAGAACGAAAGAGGAATTAGTGCTAGCCTCTAAGGAAAACTATGAAAAACTTAATATCCTAATTTCTCAGTTAAGTGAAGAGGAACTACAGACTCCTTTTGATTTTTCAAAAGACCAAAAGAAAAAAGAAGCTCACTGGAAAAGAGATAAAAATCTAAGAGATGTTCTAATCCAAAGGGTCATGAAAGACCTTTTCTTCCTGAACCTTATAATTGGAAAACTTATGGGGAAATGAATGTCGCTTTTTGGAAGAAGCACCAGAAAACGTCTTTAGAAGAAGCGACTAGGTTACTAGAGCAGTCGCATAAAGAGGTTTTAGAGTTGATGGAAGGCTTTAGTAATGACCAACTCTTTAATAAAGGTGTCTATAAGTGGACGGGAGGGACAAGTCTAGGTTCCTACTTTGTCAGTAGCACCTCCAGTCACTATGATTGGGCTAGCAAAAAACTCAAAGCACACCGGAAGAATTGTAAGGTATAGATGGACTGTTTGAAATGGCAAGAATCAGTTCTTTTAAACGTAAGATAAAAGCAAAGGGCTATCAAGTGATGTAGCCCTTTTGAGTTATACAAGCAGATTACCATGCAAAAGCTGTCGTTGGAGCATTGAGGGCTTCTAGCCATTGCTTATTTTTTACAGGGCAAAGAGTTACGGATATACCTGCCATATCCAAACTGGTCATAAATGTTCCTGATTTTATAAAGGTAATAGTGACTCCTTCAATTTCTAAGAGTTGAAGGAGATCATTGATAAATATCCCCATTTCTAGGTTGGTAGTAGTGCCTAGATTATTTACAAGCAATATAAATTGATCCCCATTTTTCCAATGATAGTGCAATCTTAATTTGCTTATAATTTCATTTGCAAGGATTTCCGAAGATTGAAATGGGACGATACGATAACCTTCTTCACCGTGTATCCCAATGCCATAAGAAATATTTCCTTCTTCCAAGCTAAATAGTGGAAGGGTGGTTTGGGGTAGACTAGCGGATTTCGTTGCAAAGCCAATCGTTGCGATTTCGGGAGCAAGTTGATGACCTAAATCGGTTAGTTGTTCTATGTCGGTACCATTTTGAGCTGCAAATCCTAGGATTTTATGAAGTAAGATTGTCCCTGCAAGCCCTCTTCCTCTAATTTGAAATCTATTGTGAGGTTCAATTGAAATATCGTCGTGTGCTAGACTATAGCCGACTTTAATTCCTTCTTTTCTAGCAGTGTTAATGGCCGAGCTAAATTCTTTGATGTCTGCTTCGAAATTTTTTACAATGATGAAGACACCGTGACCATTGTTTAAAAAACGAATGGACTCTAAGATTTCAGTTCTTGTAGGAGGAGTAAATAATTGGCCATAGATAGCAGCAGTAAGCATTCCTTCTCCCACATATCCAATATGCGCAGGTTCGTGACCGGAACCTCCACCCGACAATATTGGAACCTGATGAGGATTGCGATTTTTTTGATAGACTAATGGTAAGGTAGGGTGCTTTTCTAATTTAGGATGACTGCTGACAGTTGCCGAAATGTAACTTGAAATAATTTTCTGTTTATGATTTGAAATAAATGTCATTGTGGTCTCTTTCCAATAATTGTCATGATTAGAAAGTCTGGTTGTGGAACTGGACTTTTTTTATTGACGTAAGCTTTCACGATTTCTGCTAGAGCATGTGAATGGTAGTCTAACAAAAAACAAGTATAAGCAGAAGAATCGATATCAATCTGACCGTATTCTCTTAAAATTTTTGATACAAGCAAGCGACAGTAGCTGATAAAGTGGTCATAAAAGTTATTTTGCCCTTGAATATCAAAAAGTTGAATATAAAAGTCACGCTCTTGTTCGAAATAAAAAAATAATTCTTGTAATATTTTTTGGCCCGAAATGAAGTCCAAGTTATTGGTGATATACTCGGTTAAGTCATTTTCAAATATCCAGTCTAGCAGTTCATATTTGTCAAGAAAGTGATTGTAAAAGGTCTGTCTACGAATGCCAGCTGATTCCATGATATCTACAATGGAGATTTTGTCAAAATCTCT
>URCN01000116.1:0-4311 GCA_900546335.1 uncultured Streptococcus sp. | reverse complement strand
CATACGATATCGGTCTCGGCATTCCTGCTGAACCGCTCTTCCGATCTGTCTGTATAGCAAGCTTCCAAAGGAACTTTGTTTTGCGGTGTTCCAGATGAACAAACAGGGCATTCCCCCCATAGACACAAGCTACAAAGACTACAAACACCAAGAGGCGAACCCCTACTGCAAATTCAAACAAACTAAACATTCTTAATCCTCCTTTTGGTATTGCTATTTTTATATAAACTGTTGACAATGTTGGTCTATCAATGTTAAAATGTAATTCAACACTGGTAGGAAAATCAGGTTGAGTTGTTGACTCTTCGGGTTACAGTGCTATCCCTGAAACTTTGGTTTCTAAAGAACTGAAATTGCGATTGAACAATTCGCCCCCAGTGTTTGACGGCTCTTGACTTCGGTCAGGAGCTTTTTGGTGCTTTTAAAGTTGATTCCTTCAGTAAGTTATAGTAAAGTATAAATATCGAGAGGATAACATAGGGCGACTGGTGACAGAGCGTTCAAAGGTACCAACTTCTGGTACAGGTGTGGGACTGCCTTCAGCTTTGAGCTGTAAAGACCTCTGACTACCATTGGTCCTCTCTTTTTGCTTACTCTTAGATTAAGGGCTTTTCTTTGCCTCTTTAGTAAACACTCCACTCCATGCTATTTCTACATCGTTATACTTATAGATTGACTTCTTAGCCTCATAGATGATAAAATAGGGTAAAGGTTGAGATTTGGTCTGACTTGGTGACAAGTCTTTCAAAGGTTGTGATTCAATCACTTCAGGTAATGGTGCTGCCCCTTGAGCTTGCTCAGAAAAATCCCTTAATTTTGTCTCAGCCTTTTTGTTTGCTCTCGAGATTTCTCAAGAGCTTTTTCTTTTTTCAAAGATATCATTCTGTCCCAACCATCCACTCCAACGATTAATGAAACTAGAACTATATTCTTCCTTAAATCTACTATCTCTTTAGATTCCCCCTTTAATTATAACACCTAAGCGCTCTCCGACCAAATCCTACCTATCTTTTTACTCCTTCTTCCCCTCCTGACTTTCTCCATTTCCATCTTTTACTAATTTTTCATTTTGTGGTATAATTGAAATAATTGTAACGAATCAAGGTCAATCTAGACACAAAATGGAATGAAATCAAGCAAATCTCTGCTAAAAGTTTGGAATAAGCTGACCTGTAAATAGAAAGGAACTATATGATTTACAAAGTTTTTTATCAAGAAACAAAAGAACGAAGCCCACGTCGTGAAACAACACGCTCGCTTTACCTAGACATCGATGCCAACTCAGAACTTGAGGGCCGTATCGCTGCTCGCCAACTTGTCGAAGAAAACCGCCCAGAGTACAACATCGAGTATATCGAACTCTTGTCTGACAAATTGCTAGATTACGAAAAAGAAACTGGCGCTTTCGAGATTACGGAGTTCTAATATGGCCTATACTCTTAAACCTGAAGAAGTCGGCGTTTTTGCCATCGGTGGTCTGGGAGAAATCGGGAAAAACACTTACGGAATTGAATACCAAGACGAGATTATCATCGTCGATGCTGGGATTAAATTCCCGGAAGATGACTTGCTAGGTATCGACTATGTCATTCCTGATTACTCTTACATCGTGGACAATATCGACCGCGTCAAGGCTGTTTTGATTACACACGGACACGAGGACCACATTGGTGGGATTCCCTTCCTGCTCAAGCAAGCAAATGTCCCTATCTACGCTGGACCGCTTGCCCTGGCTTTGATCCGTGGAAAACTCGAAGAACACGGTCTCTTGCGCAACGCCAAACTTTACGAAATCAACCACAATACTGAGTTGACCTTTAAAAATCTCAAGGCAACTTTCTTTAGAACCACCCACTCTATTCCAGAGCCTTTGGGAATTGTCATTCATACCCCGCAAGGAAAAATCGTCTGTACGGGTGACTTTAAGTTTGACTTTACTCCAGTTGGGGAACCTGCAGACTTGCACCGGATGGCAGCCCTTGGTGAAGAAGGCGTGCTCTGCCTCCTGTCTGACTCGACAAATGCAGAAGTGCCAACCTTTACCAACTCTGAAAAAGTCGTTGGTCAGTCCATCATGAAGATTATCCAAGGCATTGAAGGACGCATCATCTTTGCATCCTTTGCCTCAAATATCTTCCGTCTCCAGCAAGCAACGGATGCCGCTGTTAAGACTGGACGCAAGATTGCAGTCTTTGGACGTTCGATGGAAAAGGCCATTGTCAATGGAATCGATCTTGGCTACATCAAAGCTCCTAAGGGAACCTTTATCGAGCCAAATGAAATCAAAGATTACCCTGCAGGCGAGGTTCTGATCCTCTGTACAGGTAGTCAAGGGGAGCCGATGGCAGCCCTCTCTCGTATCGCTAACGGAACCCACCGTCAGGTGCAACTCCAACCCGGCGATACCGTTATCTTCTCTTCTAGCCCAATCCCTGGAAACACCACTAGCGTCAACAAGCTGATTAACATCATTTCTGAAGCTGGTGTCGAAGTCATTCACGGAAAGATTAACAATATCCACACCTCTGGACACGGTGGTCAGCAAGAGCAAAAACTCATGCTCCGCTTGATTAAGCCCAAATACTTCATGCCTGTCCACGGTGAATACCGCATGCAGAAAGTCCACGCTGGACTAGCGGTGGATACTGGTGTTGAAAAGGACAATATCTTTATCATGAGCAATGGTGATGTGCTTGCTCTTACTGCTAACTCTGCTCGTATCGCAGGCCATTTCAACGCGCAAGACATCTATGTTGATGGAAATCGTATCGGTGAAATCGGCGCTGCTGTCCTCAAAGATCGTCGTGATTTATCTGAAGATGGTGTCGTACTTGCAGTCGCAACTGTTGACTTCAAGTCTAAAATGATCTTGTCTGGTCCTGACATCCTTAGCCGAGGCTTTGTCTACATGCGAGAGTCTGGCGACTTGATTCGCCAAAGCCAGCGCATCCTCTTCAATGCAATTCGTATCGCACTGAAGAACAAAGATGCTAGCGTGCAATCTGTCAATGGCGCCATTGTCAACGCTATTCGCCCCTTCCTTTATGAAAACACCGAACGTGAACCGATTATCATCCCGATGATCCTCACACCAGATGAAGAAGAAGAATAAATCATCCCTCACCCATGAAGCACACCCCAAAAGTTGGATTTTGCTCTTACTTTTTGGGGTGTGCTTCATTATTGTGTGAGCTTTATTTAAGTAAAAATTCCTGAGGACTGTCAGTTCCTCAGGAATTTGATGTGCTTATGCACCACATCTTCGTTATTCTAATCTGTTATATTTTTTCTTTTATTTTTATAAAGTAGTTAAATGTAAGTTCTCAACTCGGTCCAAACATTTGTGTTACTAAATGTCTTAATCCGTCCAGCTGGACGCCATTCATTAGTTCCTTGATATTTAACCTCTAATTTATAAATATTAACTGTAAAAGAAGCTTTCAAAACTATATAACCATATTTATAAGGCGGAACAAAATGAGTAGCTGCGCTTCCATAAGTAAAACCTATTCCATACTCAGAAGAAGAAAAACTTTGTCCTGATGATATTGACACACTAGCTCCTGAGCTCCCCCCATAAACAGTATAAGAAACTCTTCCAGAAACCGCTGTATCACGGTAAGAGCTGAGGTATGTTCTACGAACACTACTTACTCCATAAGAACGGAATGAGCTTGCATTAGAAGGCGTTATATTTCTAGATTTTAAAAATTGTTCTCTAGTTTCTAAATTTTCAAACTCATAAATTACTCCAGTTTTATTTTCTTTTAATACCAACTCTGATATCACTTCAAAATCAGGACTTGGAATAGTATCTGCTTTGACGTCTAAAAATATTCCAAAAGTGAGCAAGCTAAACAACAATAAGAATATCAACTTAAGTTTGTTCATATCCAATCTCCATTCTAACTAGAAAATCGAAGACTAAAAATAAAATGATATTATTTTTTCAAACTCTTAAAAATCATAATCACCCCTACCACCATTCCTAAAGATGGAACTGGACGCCACAACAAACTCCAAAATATAGATTGTATTTTTAACATTAGCTCGTCATCAGCTACATGGTAAGGATTTATATGGAAAAGCAAAAAACAGCAACATATGACCAAAACACCACATAGAAATAAGATATCTGGATTTATTTTTCTAATTTTAATCAGCTCCTTCCACAATACTTTATTTTAAAACAAAAAGACGAGTAGAGTATTCAGCAAAACAACTACTGACAAACTCCTCCTTTCTAGTTTAGCTAAATACTTTTGTTAACGCTTTCATTTTATCATAAAATAATTTTAATGTCAAATTTAT
>URCN01000115.1:0-4378 GCA_900546335.1 uncultured Streptococcus sp. | reverse complement strand
TTTGGGTCAGCTGGATGCGACCAAAAACGGGATGAGCAGAGAGGAGCAGGCGATGGCTTTGGCGATTGCTGCGGATTTGCAAGACTAACTCTTGTTCAAAAGGCTGATTGATTTTCTGGATGCGACCATTGACCAACTCTCTTCGCAATTCCTCAACCATGTGGTGTAAAAAAAATCCGTCAAATGACATCGTTCTCTCCTTGTGATTGTATTCCATAGTATTATATCAAAAAGGTAGAATAAAATCATGGAAATATGGTATAATAAAGCCAAGTAAAGAGAATCGAGAAGTACATGTATATTGAAATGGTAGATGAAACTGGTCAAGTTTCACAAGAAATTCTGCACCAAACCCAAGAGATTTTGGAATTTGCAGCCCAAAAAATAGGAAAAGAAGACAAGGAGATGGCAGTCACTTTTGTGACCAACGAGCGTAGCCATGAACTCAACCTCGAGTACCGTGATACGGATCGTCCGACAGATGTCATCAGCCTTGAGTATAAACCAGAGTTGGACATTGCCTTTGACGAAGAGGATTTGTTTGAAAATCCTGAATTAGCAGAAATGATGTCTGAGTTTGATGCCTATATTGGGGAGCTTTTCATCTCTATCGATAAAGCGCATGAGCAGGCTGAGGAATACGGCCACAGCTTCGAGCGTGAGATGGGCTTCTTGGCAGTACACGGCTTTTTACACATTAACGGCTACGATCACTACACTCCGGAAGAAGAAGCGGAGATGTTCGGTTTACAAGAAGAAATTTTGACAGCCTATGGACTCACAAGACAATAAACGAAAATGGAAAAATCGTGACCTGGTATCCAGTTTAGAATTTGCTCTTACAGGAATTCTGACTGCTTTCAAGGAAGAACGCAATATGCGAAAACATGCAGTGACGGCTCTAGTAGTCATCCTTGCAGGTTTTGTTTTTCAGGTGTCACGCATTGAATGGCTCTTTCTCCTAATGAGCATTTTCTTGGTAGTGGCTTTTGAGATTATTAACTCCGCTATCGAAAATGTGGTGGATTTAGCCAGTCACTATCACTTTTCTATGTTGGCAAAGAAAGCCAAGGACATGGCAGCAGGAGCTGTGCTAGTGGTCTCTCTTTTTGCTTCAGTGACAGGTGCACTTATCTTTATCCCACGCATTTGGGATATACTATTTTAAACTATAAGAGGAAATTATGACATTTAAATCAGGCTTTGTAGCTATTTTGGGACGTCCCAATGTTGGGAAGTCAACATTTTTAAATCACGTCATGGGGCAAAAGATTGCCATTATGAGTGACAAAGCGCAAACAACGCGCAATAAAATCATGGGGATTTACACCACGGATAAGGAACAAATCGTCTTTATCGACACGCCGGGGATTCACAAGCCTAAGACGGCTCTTGGAGATTTCATGGTGGAATCTGCCTACAGTACTCTGCGTGAAGTGGATACTGTTCTATTCATGGTGCCAGCTGATGAGCCACGTGGTAAGGGCGACGATATGATTATCGAGCGTCTGAAAGCTGCCAAGGTTCCTGTGATTCTGGTGGTGAATAAGATTGACAAGGTCCATCCAGACCAACTCTTGGCTCAGATTGATGATTTCCGTAACCAGATGGACTTCAAGGAAATCGTTCCTATCTCAGCTCTTCAGGGAAATAACGTTTCTCGACTAATCGATATTTTAAGTGAAAATCTAGAGGAAGGTTTCCAATATTTCCCGTCTGATCAAATCACAGACCATCCAGAGCGTTTCTTGGTTTCAGAAATGATTCGTGAGAAAGTTCTTCATTTAACTCGTGAAGAGATCCCTCACTCAGTTGCAGTGGTAGTTGACTCTATGAAACGGGATGAAGAGACAGACAAGGTTCACATTCGCGCAACCATCATGGTCGAGCGCGATAGTCAAAAAGGGATTATCATCGGAAAAGGTGGCGCTATGCTCAAGAAAATAGGGACCATGGCCCGTCGTGATATCGAACTCATGCTAGGAGATAAGGTCTTCCTAGAAACTTGGGTCAAGGTCAAGAAAAACTGGCGTGATAAAAAGCTAGATTTGGCTGACTTTGGCTATAATGAAAAAGAATACTAAGTAGAGGTGGGCTCATGCCTGCTTCTTGTTTTTACAGAAGGAGGAACTATGCCTGAATTACCTGAGGTTGAAACGGTTCGTCGTGGCTTAGAAAAATTGATCTTGGGAAAGAAGATTTCGAGTATAGAAATTCGTTATCCCAAGATGATTAAGACGGATTTGGAAGAGTTTCAAAGAGAAGTACCTGGTCAGATTATCGAGTCAATGGGGCGTCGTGGAAAATATTTGCTTTTCTACTTGACAGACAAGGTCTTGATTTCCCATCTGCGGATGGAGGGAAAGTATTTTTACTATCCGGACAAAGTTCCAGAACGCAAGCATGCCCATGTTTTCATTCATTTTGAGGATGGTGGCACTCTTGTATATGAGGATGTACGCAAGTTTGGTACTATGGAATTATTGGCGCCTGACCTTTTGGAAACCTACTTTATTTCTAAGAAACTAGGTCCTGAGCCAAGAGACCATGACTTTGATTTGCAGGTCTTTCAAGCTACCTTAGCCAAGTCTAGAAAGCCTATCAAATCCCACCTCCTAGACCAAACCTTGGTAGCTGGCCTTGGCAATATCTATGTGGATGAGGTCCTCTGGCGAGCTCAGGTTCATCCAGCTAGACCTTCCCAAACTTTGACTGCAGAAGAAGCGTCAGCTATTCATGGCCAGACCATTGCTGTTTTGGGGCAGGCTGTTGAAAAAGGTGGCTCGACCATTCGAACCTATACCAATGCCTTTGGAGAAGACGGAACCATGCAGGACTTCCATCAGGTCTATGATAAGACTGGACAAGCATGTTCCCGCTGTGGGACAGTGATTGAGAAATTCCAGCTCGGTGGACGTGGAACTCATTTTTGTCCTCAGTGTCAAAGGAGGAGCTGATGGGAAAAATCATCGGAATCACAGGAGGAATTGCTTCTGGTAAGTCAACTGTGACAAATTTCCTAAGAGAGAAAGGCTTTCAAGTGGTGGATGCTGACGCAGTCGTTCACCAACTACAGAAACCTGGTGGTCGTCTTTATCAGCTCTTAGTTCAGCACTTTGGGCAGGAAATTATCTTAGAAAATGGAGAACTCAATCGCCCTCTCCTAGCTAGTCTCATCTTCTCAAATCCTGAGGAGCGGGAATGGTCTAAGCAAACCCAAGGGGAAATTATTCGTGAGGAATTGGCTGCACTGAGAGAACAGTTAGCCCAGACAGAAACGATTTTTTTCATGGATATTCCCCTGCTTTTTGAACAGGACTACAGTGCCTGGTTTGATGAAACATGGCTGGTCTATGTGAACCGTGATGTTCAGGTGGAACGTTTCATGAAACGGGATCATCTTTCTAAGGAAGTAGCAGAGTCTCGTTTGGCCGCCCAGTGGTCTTTAGAAGAAAAGAAAAAATTAGCGAGCCATATACTAGATAATAATGGCAGTCGTGATCAGCTTGTGAGTCAAGTAGTGAAGTTACTTGAAGGAGGCGGTAGCTGTGCAAGAGATTAGTTGGAAAGAGAATCTTCGTGTTGCCTGGTTCGGTAGTTTTCTAACGGGCGCCAGCATATCCTTGGTCGTTCCTTTCATGCCTATCTTTGTAGAACAGTTGGGAATTGAAGGAGACCAAGTTGCTTTCTATGCTGGATTAGCAATCTCAGTTTCGGCTGTTTCTGCAGCTCTAGTTTCTCCCATCTGGGGTATTCTTGCTGACAAGTACGGTCGAAAACCCATGATGATTCGAGCAGGTCTTGCCATGACCATCACTATGGGAGGTTTGGCCTTCGTGCCAAATATCTATTGGCTACTCTTTCTTCGCTTGCTCAATGGTGTATTTACTGGATTTGTCCCCAATGCAACAGCCTTGATCGCTAGTCAGGTACCCAAAGATAAGTCTGGCGCGGCTCTGGGGACTCTATCTACAGGTGTTGTTGCAGGAACATTGACGGGCCCCTTTGTTGGAGGCTTTATTGCTGAAATTTTTGGCATTCGTAATGTCTTTTTATTGGTAGGTGCTTTCTTATTTTTAGCTGCAATCCTAACCATTTTCTTTATCAAGGAAGATTTTCAGCCAGCAGCTAAGGAGAAGGCTATCCCAACGAAAGAAGTATTTTCTTCTTTCAAGTATCCTAGGCTTTTAGTGAGTCTATTTTTGACGAGCTTTGTCATTCAATTTTCAGCTCAATCAATTGGCCCCATTCTAGCTCTCTATGTGCGGGACTTAGGGCAGACTGAGAATCTCCTCTTTGTATCAGGATTAATCGTATCCAGCATGGGATTTTCTAGCATGATGAGTGCTGGAATTCTAGGAAAACTGGGCGATAAGGT
>URCN01000114.1:0-4398 GCA_900546335.1 uncultured Streptococcus sp. | reverse complement strand
CAATGGAGTCGCCAACCAGAACAGACTATACTGACCAGCGACTACCTTAAATTTAATGTTTCAGATTTATTTTCTTATCTCTAATTTCATAAACTACATCTGCTACATTTTCGAGTAATCGTTTATCGTGGGTGATAAACACGATAGTTCCGGTGTACTCCTTCATTAGTATTTCCAAAGCCTCTAAACTTGGTATGTCAAGAAAGTTACTGGGTTCATCCATTATTAGGATGTTATATCTACCCATGAGCATTTTAGCAAGCAACAATTTTATAATTTCTCCACCGCTTAAAACAGATAAACTTTTTCCAATATCGTTCTGTTTGAACCCCATAGATGCTAGCACTGAACGAATTTCTGATATATTGTAGTCACAATCCTTCTGCATAAACTCCATAACATTCTGATTACTGTTGTACTTGTAACCATTCTGTGCAAAGTAACCTATTTTTGCCTTAGGCGAAATAGAAATTCCTTCTTCATGGTTTAAGATCATTTGGATTAAAGTTGTTTTTCCGATTCCATTACCACCAGTTAACGCCACTTTTGCTCCTAACGGAATTTGAAAAGATGCATTTTCAAACAGAGCCTTATCCCCAAATACTTTATTAATTTCTGCACCTAAGATAGTCATAGGGAATAATTCATTGTAACTTGGTAGCAAGAATAGATCCGCCATAGCGTAAAGTTCCCGCATCCGTTCCGGTGACACAATTCCAGGGAAAATAAGATTTTTGGGTGGATTGTCCATTATCTTCTTGTAGCGTTCATAACCATCTGTCATCCCACCAAATGAAAAACCACCTGCCCAGATAAAGGTAATTTCTGGCAATTCCTCAGCAAGACGGATAAAATCATCAATTCCTTTACGTTTCTGAACCTGACCCGCACCGATTACGACAAACTGATCTTCCGCAAGATCCATTTCCTTCCGGAGTTGTGCAACCTGTTCAGCTGGTAATGGATGCCATTTTTCTTTGTTTACAAAGTTTGGAATGTAAGTTACTTTTTCACGCGGAATACCAGCAGCCACCAAATCCTCGATAAACATGGGATTGACCACCACCAAGTGTTCCATTCGGTTGTAAAAGGAAAAAACATAGCGTTTGACAATTCCTTTTAGGAAAAATGGAATCTTTAAACTCCCCTCAAGCGTATCAGGCAAAAAATGCACATAGCCAATTTTTCTCCCAGAGCGTTTCTTTTGGAAAGTAGATAAATAATAAGGGAAATCAATGGTGTGAAAATGAGTTACATCTGCCTCTACAGGAAGATTCTCCGTAACAATCAACTGGTCTTTGGCATCGCGGTGAAGGAGACTAACCAATTCTCGATAAGCTCCTGACACTCCTTGACCAGCTACTTTTTCACTTGAGCTTAGCATATTAATACGCAATTTTTCGTTTTCCATACCTTTCATTATACCATTTTATTTCCAGAAAATCAGCAAAAGAAAGAAGAGACGATTGGAAAAAGGATAAAATTATCCTATTTTCCAATCGTCTCTCTCATTTTTTTAGTCTTTATTTAATTCCTAGGGCGATACGCGCGTATCGGCTCATTTTTTCAACCGTCCAAGCTGGATACCAGACCAATTTAACTTCAGTATTGGTTACCTCAGGCACATCTGTCATCGCATCGTGTATCTGGTCTGTCAAAAGGTCAGCCAGTGGGCAGCCCATAGTTGTCAAGGTCATATCAATTTCAGTGTGACCTGTTTCACCATCAAAACGAATTTCATAAATTAAACCTAGGTTGACAATATCAATCCCCAACTCAGGGTCGATGACTTCTTCCAAGGCATTTAAAATGCGTGTTTTGATCGTTTCAATTTGCTCTTCTGTATAAGCCATGTTATTCCTCACTCTTAATCTTCAATAAAATCACGAAGGGGTTTGCTGCGACTTGGTTGGCGCAATTTTCTCAAAGCCTTAGCCTCAATCTGACGGATACGCTCACGAGTCACGTTAAAGACTTTCCCAACATCTTCAAGAGTACGCATTTTCCCATCGTCCAAACCGAAGCGCAAGCGCAAGACGTTTTCTTCACGGTCTGTAAGAGTATCCAAGACTTCATCCAACTGCTCACGCAAAACGATACGAGTTGTGTAGTCTACTGGATTTTCAATCACTTCGTCTTCGATAAAGTCCCCAAGATGACTATCGTCCTCTTCACCGATCGGTGTTTCAAGTGATACTGGTTCTTGGGCAATCTTTAGGATTTCACGGACCTTGTCAGGTGTCATATCCATACGCTCAGCAATTTGTTCAGGAGTTGGATCTTGTCCCAATTCTTGAAGGAGATTACGCTGTTCACGGACAAGCTTGTTAATGGTTTCAACCATGTGGACAGGGATACGAATAGTGCGGGCCTGGTCAGCAATGGCACGAGTGATTGCCTGACGAATCCACCAAGTTGCATACGTAGAAAACTTAAATCCTTTTGAATAGTCAAACTTGTCAACAGCCTTCATCAAGCCCATGTTTCCTTCTTGGATCAAATCAAGAAATTGCATACCACGTCCTACGTAGCGCTTAGCAATAGAAACCACCAAACGAAGGTTGGCTTCTGCAAGACGTTGTTTGGCTTCGATATCACCAGCCTCAACTGCTAAAGCCAATTCTTTTTCCTCTTCGTTGGTCAAGAGAGGAACAACCCCGATTTCCTTCAAATACATACGGACTGGGTCATTAACCTTGGCAGAAGTTGAGCCAATCAAGTCCTCATCACTGAGTTCTGGCTCTTCTTCTGTACTAAGGACACGTGCACTTGGATTCCCTTCGTTGTCTGTGATAGAAATGCCAGCATCCTGGATCCGTTGCAAAAGGTCTTCAATGCCGTCTGCATCTAAACTAAAAGGAATCACCAGACTTGAATTGATTTCATCATCTGTTGCTGTTCCTGTTTTTTTGTGGTTACGGATAAAGTCTGCTACTTGCACATCAAATGTGGTTACTTCTTTTTGTTTTGTTGCCATTATTACTCCATTCTTCTCTTTTGGGAAATCAATCGTTGCAATTCTTCCAAGGCTGTGTCTGTATCTCCTACATAACTAGCTTCCTGCACTTTCTTTTTAATTCTTAAGTTGTCCTTGCTGAGGAGAGCACGGTTTCGAGTCACTTCGACCTCCGCTAGCTCTTGAGGCGACATCTCAGCTGGCAAATCCAAGCTAAGCACGTGGTACCAAGCATTTTCAACCTCAGGCGTCTGATGAGAAAGCTCCTCTGAGCCGATTTCTCCCTGCTCACTTAATAATTCGTAAAGAATCTGAAATTCTGGGGTATCAAAGAAAAAATCTTCTCTTAATCGGTAGTCATTTAGAACAACTGGATTCTCAGCCATCCTATAGAGGAGATGAGCCTCTGCTCTCATGACTGCTGTCAGTTGTCGCGTTACAGGTATACTAATCGCTGCTGGAGGTTGCTCCTCTTTGACTCTTTCCTGCCTCTGAACAATGCGACTTTCATTTACAATCTGTTCCACCTGCTGGTAATCAAAGGAAGGGAGATTATCTGCTAGAATGTGGATATAAGAATTCTGGGCAGTGATAGACTTTTCTTTGGCGATTAGGGGCGCAATCTTTTCAATGAATTCGATTTGCGCCTGCAAGTTATCACTATTTTCTGGCTTGAGCTGGTGAATATAGAACTCTATAGGACTAATCCGAGTCTTGGTTAAAAGGTAAGCCAGGTCTTCAGCAGAATTCTTTTGCAAATACTCATCTGGGTCCATGGCATCAGGTACTCGAACAACTTCCACTGAGAAGTCTTTTAATTCCTCTAGAGCCTTGGCTGTTGCTGCCTGCCCTGCCTTGTCACCATCATAGCTGAGAACAATTTTTTTGGTAAAGCGTTTAAGGTGGTCAACATGCTCCTTGCTTAAGGCTGTTCCCATGGAAGCTACAGCATTTTCTATACCAGCACGGTAGGCTGCAATCACATCCATGAAGCCTTCCATCAGATAGAGCTCTGTAATCTTACCTGTTCCCTTTTTTGCCTTGTCCAAATGATACAATTCGTAACTCTTGTTAAAAATTGCAGTCGAGCGACTATTTTTATATTTGGCAGTCTGACTATCCGTTTCTTGCCAGATACGACCTGAAAAGGCAATAACCTGCCCCTTGTCATTGGTCAAAGGAAAGATGATCCGTCCAAAAAAAGTATCATAAAATTGATTACCATCTGACAGATAGAACAAGCCCGAATCCAATAAATCCTTTTCCTCAAACTTGTCAGCCAAACGTTGATAGAGATAGGTTCTCTCTGCTGGCGCCAGTCCAATCTGGAAATGCTTCAAAACATCATCCGTCAAGCCTCGTTTATATAGATAAGCCCTTGCTTCTTCTCCCATCTTGGTCGTCATGAGGATGGCATGGTAAAAACGGGCAGCTTCTTCATG
>URCN01000113.1:0-4477 GCA_900546335.1 uncultured Streptococcus sp. | reverse complement strand
GAGAAGAAAGATGACAAACTTTGACAAAATGGAACAAAACTTTGTAGCTCTTACTGAAGAAGAGTTGATGGATGTGGATGGGGGAGCATGGCCGATTGTAGCTTGGGTGATTGCTAATCCTGTGACAGCAGCTAAAATTGCTGGTGGAATTACTGCAGCAGGAATCGCAGGTTATAATTATGTGACGGGTAGATGGTAATAGAAGGAGGAGATGATATGGAAAAATCTATTTTAGAATTTGAAACAATGACTGATACGGACTTGCAGGAAATTCAAGGGGGAGCCTTTCCCCTTCTTATCCCTGTGGCAGTCGGTTTTGTAAAAGGATTTGTATATACAGGTGGAGCTATTTTAACAACTCGAGCACTCTTTTCAGGTAAATAGGAGTCTGCTATGAAAAAAATCTTATTAGGATTTGCTGAGGGGTATTTTGTCGTATCGATCATTCTTTATATCGCAACGTATATGATTATGAAAAATCCGATCAATACCCTGTTTTATCCAGAAACCTATCCAATTCTGCTTGGTCTGTTTTATGTAGGATACAAGTACAAAACAAAAAAAAGTACGATTGGAAATTGATGGAACATCAGATTGGAGTTGGAGATGAAAGTCGTTCAATTACTACAAAAAAGCTTGGCCAAAGACCACTGTATTATTTAGCTCGATGGCTTAATTACTTATTAGAATCGTGGCTAATATAAACAAAATAAATCTACCTACGTGGTTTGAATATTTTGATATACCTAAGATTTCATCATTCTTGATGACATTTATCTTACTTTATAGAAATATCATTTCAGAATAGTTTATTTCTAGGCATTCATTTTTTAACGGTTACTTTAAACAGGCAGAACTTTTGTTCTGCTTTTTTACATTTAAATGATAGTTTATGCTTTTTAAAGTGCGTTTCAGGTGCAAAAATAGTTTATTTAGGAATATTTTCCTGTTTTTATCCTTATTTGGTTAAAATAATCTTACAAATTTTTAAAGAGATTGTTAGAAAAAGGAGAAGGATATGAAATTTAGGAAAAGGCACTATCGTCCCCAGGTGGATCAGATAGATTGTGGCGTGGCTTCCTTGGCTATGGTCTTTGGTTACTACGGTAGTTATTACTCCTTGGCTCATCTACGAGAGTTAGCCAAGACGACCATGGATGGGACGACGGCTTTGGGTCTTGTAAAGGTGGCAGAGGAAATTGGTTTTGAAACGCGAGCTATCAAGGCGGATATGACGCTCTTTGATTTACCAGATTTGACCTTTCCTTTTGTGGCTCATGTGCTCAAGGAAGGGAAGTTGCTCCACTACTATGTGGTGATAGGTCAGGATAAAAAGCACATTCATATCGCTGATCCGGATCCTGGTGTCAAGCTGACCAAGATTTCCCGTGAGCGATTTGCGCAAGAGTGGACAGGGGTTAGTATTTTTATGGCACCATCTCCGGGCTATAAACCTCATAAGGAGAAGAAACAGGGGCTCCTATCCTTCTTGCCGATTTTACTCAAACAGCATGGCTTAATTACCAATATCGTCCTAGCGACACTCTTGGTGACCTTGATCAATATCGTGGGTTCCTACTATCTTCAGTCCATCATTGATAGTTACGTACCAGACCAGATGCGCTCGACACTGGGTATTATCTCTATTGGGCTGGTCATCGTCTATATCCTCCAGCAGATTTTGTCTTATGCGCAGGAATATCTCCTACTAATCCTTGGGCAACGTTTGTCCATTGATGTGATTTTGTCCTACATCAAGCATGTTTTTCACCTGCCGATGTCCTTTTTCGCGACACGCAGGACAGGAGAAATCGTATCTCGTTTTACAGATGCCAACAGTATCATCGATGCATTGGCGTCGACCATTCTGTCGATTTTCCTAGATGTGTCGACGGTTTTGATTATCTCGCTGGTCTTGTTTTCACAAAATATGACACTCTTTTTCATTAGTCTACTTGCGCTTCCCATCTATACAGTGATTATCTTTGCTTTTATGAAGCCGTTTGAAAAGATGAATCGTGATACCATGGAAGCTAATGCGGTTCTGTCTTCTTCTATCATCGAGGACATCAACGGTATTGAGACCATTAAGTCTTTGACCAGTGAAAGTTCGCGCTATCAAAAGATTGATAAGGAATTTGTAGCTTATCTGAAAAAATCCTTTACCTATAGTCGGGCAGAAAGCCAGCAAAAGGCTCTGAAAAAAGTTGCCCAGCTCCTGCTCAATGTTGCCGTTCTCTGGCTAGGAGCCATTCTTGTTATGGACGGGAAAATGAGTTTGGGCCAGCTGATTACCTATAATACTTTGCTTGTTTACTTTACCAATCCTTTGGAAAATATCATTAACCTACAAACCAAACTTCAGACAGCGCAGGTTGCCAATAACCGTCTAAATGAGGTTTATCTAGTAACTTCGGAGTTTGAGGAGAAGAAAACGGTAGAAGATCTGAGCATGATGAAAGGGGATATGACCTTTAAACAGGTTCACTACAAGTATGGCTATGGTCGTGACGTCTTGTCGGATATCAATTTGACCATTCCGCAAGGGTCTAAGATGGCTTTTGTGGGGATTTCAGGTTCGGGTAAGACGACTTTGGCCAAGATGATGGTTAATTTCTACGATCCAAGTCAGGGAGAGATTAGTCTGGGTGGTGTCAATCTTAATCAGATTGATAAAAAGGCCCTGCGCCAGTACATCAACTACCTGCCTCAACAGCCCTATGTCTTTAACGGAACGATTTTGGAGAATCTTCTCCTTGGAACTAAGGAGGGAACGACTCAGGAAGATATCTTACGGGCAGTTGAATTAGCAGAGATTAGGGAGGATATTGAGCGCATGCCACTGAATTACCAGACAGAATTAACTTCGGATGGGGCTGGAATTTCTGGTGGGCAACGGCAGAGAATCGCTCTGGCGCGTGCTCTCTTGACAGATGCGCCTGTCTTGATCTTGGACGAGGCGACCAGCAGTCTGGATATTTTGACAGAGAAGCGGATTGTGGATAATCTTATGGCTTTAGATAAGACCTTGATTTTCATCGCCCATCGCTTGACCATTGCTGAGCGGACAGAGAAGGTTCTTGTCTTGGAGCAGGGCAAGATTGTTGAAGAAGGTACCCATGCAGACTTGCTTGCACAGGATGGCTTTTACGCCCATTTGGTGAATAGCTAGAAAGAGGAGAAGATGAAACCAGAATTTTTAGAAAGTGCGGAGTTTTATAATCGTCGTTATCATAATTTTTCCAGTCGGGTGATTTTACCTATGTCACTTCTGCTTGTGTTTTTACTGGGATTTGCAGTTTTTGCAGAGAAGGAGATTAGTTTGTCTACCAGAGCAACAGTCGAACCTAGTCGGATCATTGCCAACATCCAGTCGACTAGCAATCAACGCATTGTGGGCAACTATCTGGAAGAAAACAAGTTGGTCAAGCAAGGAGATCTGCTCGTTCAGTACCAGCAAGGGGCGGAGGCTGTCCAGGTTGAGGCATATGCCAGTCAATTGGAGATGCTAAAGGATCAAAAAAAGCAGTTGGGATATTTACAATCCAGTTTGAAAGAGGGGAGTGATCAATTTCCAGAGGCGGATAAGTTTGGTTACCAGGAGATGTTTCGAGATTATCTCAGCCAAGCGAATGGTCTAAGAAGCAATGTTTCTCAGCAAAATGCCAGTATCTCCTCTCAAAATGCGGCAGCAAGTCAGAGTCAGGCTGAGATTGGCAATCTTATCAGCCAAACAGAGGATAAAATTCGAGACTACAAAACAGCTAAGTCAGCGATTGAAAAGGGAGATCAACTAGATAGTCAGAATCCAGCCTACTCTTTCTATCAGACCTATAAAAACCAAGGTGAAGAAAATCCGCAAGCTAAATCGCAAGTTATTGCGCAAGTGGATGCACAAATTGCCCAGCTAGAGTCTAGTCTAGCTACGTATCGTGTACAGTATGCGGGTTCTGGGGCTCAGCAGGCCCACGCAACGGGACTGGATAGTCAGCTGGAATCGCTCAAGTCTCAGCACTTAGTCAAAGTTGGCCAGGAATTAACTCTTTTGGATCAGAAAATTTTAGAAGCAGAGTCGGGTAAGAAAGTCCAGGGAGGTCTCCTAGATAAGGGGAAGATTACAGCAAGTGAGGATGGGGTGATTCACCTTAATCCGGAAACCAGTGATTCTACCATGGTTGCAGAGGGTACCTTGCTAGCAAAGCTCTATCCATCCTTGGAAAAAGAAGGGAGAACCAAACTCACAGCCTATCTCAGTTCAAAAGATGTTGCTAGAGTCAAGATTGGGGACTCTGTCCGTTATACTACGACTAATGATGCGAAGAATCAAATTTTCCTGGATTCTACGATTACAAGTATTGATGCGACAGCTACCAAGACTGAACAAGGAAATTTCTTTAAAATTGAGGCGGAGACTAATTTAACCAAAACAGCCGATGGATCCGTATGTGGTGGACGAAGATCCCGGCGTGAAATCGGT
>URCN01000112.1:0-4647 GCA_900546335.1 uncultured Streptococcus sp. | reverse complement strand
ACTGAGTTATATTAATTATAGTTAAATAGTATTATTTCATTATTTACTAGGATTGTCCTCTGATTGGTATTAAGGGAAAATAGCTTTGAAAATTGGAATTTTGAAGGTAATATTCTTTTAATAATTAGTGCCTAAATTTCCCATAGTACCTGTATGATAGAAAAAGAAGCAATTTCATTTTCAGTAAAAGTCCATAAAATACTTGAAAAATTATCTAGAAGGTGATATAATACAGTCTTGTAAGGGTTATCACATATAATCCAAATAAGAAACAATTAAAGGAGAGTCAAACTATGGCTTCTAAAGATTTCCACGTAGTGGCAGAAACAGGTATTCATGCACGTCCAGCAACATTGTTGGTTCAAACAGCTAGCAAATTTGCTTCAGATATCACTCTTGAGTACAAAGGTAAATCAGTAAACCTTAAATCAATCATGGGTGTTATGAGTCTTGGTGTTGGCCAAGGTGCTGACGTTACAATTTCAGCTGAAGGTGCAGATGCTGACGACGCAATCGCTGCTATCACTGAAACTATGGAAAAAGAAGGATTGGCATAAGGAAAATGACAGAAATGCTTAAAGGAATCGCAGCATCAGACGGTGTTGCAGTTGCAAAAGCATATCTACTCGTTCAACCGGATTTGTCATTTGAGACTATTACAGTCGAAGATACAAACGCAGAAGAAGCTCGCCTTGATGCCGCTCTACAGGCATCACAAGACGAGCTTTCTGTTATTCGCGAGAAAGCAGTAGGTACGCTCGGTGAAGAAGCAGCTCAAGTTTTTGACGCTCACTTAATGGTTCTTGCTGACCCAGAAATGATCAGCCAAATCAAGGAAACAATCCGTGCGAAGAAAGTGAATGCAGAAGCGGGTCTGAAAGAAGTAACAGACATGTTTATCACTATCTTTGAAGGCATGGAAGACAACCCATACATGCAAGAACGCGCTGCGGATATCCGCGACGTGACAAAACGTGTATTGGCAAACCTCCTTGGTAAAAAATTGCCAAACCCAGCTTCTATCAATGAAGAAGTAATCGTGATTGCACATGACTTGACTCCTTCTGATACAGCTCAATTGGACAAAAACTTTGTAAAAGCTTTTGTAACCAACATTGGTGGACGTACAAGCCACTCAGCTATCATGGCGCGTACGCTTGAAATTGCAGCAGTATTGGGTACAAACAACATCACTGAAATCGTTAAAGACGGTGACATTCTCGCTGTTAACGGTATCACAGGTGAGGTTATTATCAACCCAACTGATGAGCAAGCGGCTGAATTCAAGGCTGCTGGTGAAGCTTATGCGAAGCAAAAAGCTGAATGGGCGCTCTTGAAAGACGCTAAAACAGTAACTGCTGATGGTAAACACTTTGAATTGGCTGCCAATATTGGTACTCCAAAAGACGTTGAAGGTGTCAATGACAACGGTGCTGAAGCTGTTGGTCTTTACCGTACAGAGTTCTTGTACATGGATTCTCAAGACTTCCCAACAGAAGACGAGCAGTACGAAGCATACAAGGCTGTACTTGAAGGAATGAACGGTAAACCTGTTGTCGTTCGTACAATGGATATCGGTGGAGATAAGGAACTTCCTTACTTCGATATGCCTCACGAAATGAACCCATTCCTTGGATTCCGTGCTCTTCGTATCTCTATCTCTGAGACTGGAGATGCTATGTTCCGCACACAAATCCGTGCTCTTCTTCGTGCGTCTGTTCACGGTCAATTGCGTATCATGTTCCCAATGGTTGCGCTCTTGAAAGAATTCCGTGCTGCGAAAGCAGTCTTTGACGAAGAAAAAGCAAATCTTCTTGCTGAAGGTGTTGCAGTTGCGGATGATATCCAAGTTGGTATCATGATCGAGATTCCTGCAGCAGCTATGCTTGCAGATCAATTTGCCAAAGAAGTTGACTTCTTCTCAATTGGTACGAACGACTTGATCCAGTACACAATGGCAGCAGACCGTATGAACGAACAAGTTTCATACCTTTACCAACCATACAACCCATCAATCCTACGCTTGATCAACAATGTAATCAAAGCAGCTCACGCTGAAGGGAAATGGGCTGGTATGTGTGGTGAGATGGCTGGTGATCAACAAGCTGTTCCACTCCTTGTCGGAATGGGCTTGGATGAGTTCTCTATGTCAGCAACATCTGTACTTCGTACACGCAGCCTGATGAAGAAACTCGACACAGCTAAGATGGAAGAGTACGCAAACCGTGCCCTTACAGAATGCTCAACAATGGAAGAAGTTCTTGAACTTCAAAAAGAATACGTTAATTTTGATTAATTGAAAAGTCCTTGCAACTTAGTTGCAGGGATTTTTTTGATTTTTAAAGTTGGGGGAAATGAGAGTTAGAGTTCATGGTTCGTATCTGAAACAATTATCAAAAAGTAAAAAAATAGTAAAAATTACTTAACTGGTTCATAAAATCCTTGACAAGGTGGAAATTTAGGAGTAAACTATTAACCAGTTAAGTAATAGAGAGGAGTTTCTGCAATTTAGAAATGAATTGCAAATAGAAATATTAAAAAAGAAAGAGAGTTTCAATGAAAATTAATAAAAAATACCTAGCAGGTTCTGCGGCAGCCTTGATTTTAAGTGTCTGTTCTTATGAGTTAGGACTGTATCAAGCTAGAACAGTCAAGGAAAATAATCGTGTTTCCTATATAGATGGTAAACAACAAGCAGCACAAAAAACGGAGAATCTGACTCCTGATGAAGTCAGTAAGAAAGAAGGCATCAATGCGGAGCAAATCGTCATCAAGATAACAGACCAGGGCTATGTCACTTCACATGGCGACCACTATCATTATTACAATGGGAAGGTTCCTTATGATGCTATCATCAGTGAAGAGTTGCTGATGAAGGATCCAAACTACCAGCTCAAGGACGAGGATATTGTCAGTGAAATCAAGGGCGGTTATGTGATCAAGGTAGATGGAAAATACTATGTTTACCTTAAGGACGCATCCCATGCGGATAATGTCCGTACAAAAGAAGAAATCAATCGACAAAAACAAGAATATAGTCAGCATCGTGAAGGAGGGACTTCAGCAAACGATGGTGCGGTAGCCTTGGCACGTTCACAGGGACGCTACACCACAGATGATGGTTATATCTTTAATGCCTCTGATATCATAGAAGATACAGGTGATGCCTATATCGTTCCTCATGGCAATCACTTCCACTATATTCCTAAGAGTGACTTGTCTGCCAGCGAATTGGCTGCTGCAGAAGCCTTTCTATCTGGTAGAAGTGGCCAATCAAAGGCGCCTACTTATCGCCGTACCAATAACAACAGTGCTAGCAGCGATGTAGATAGATGGACTCCATCCTATAATAATCAAGGCAACAGCTATAACAATCAAAGCAACAGCTATACGAACACGAACACAGCTAACAACAGTAGCGACGATAACCAAGCAAGTCAAAGTGATGAGGATATTGATGGTCTTCTGAAACAACTTTATGCCTTGCCACTTAGCCAACGTCATGTGGAATCTGATGGATTGGTATTTGACCCAGCACAGATTATAAAACGTACTGCCAATGGTGTGGCAGTTCCTCATGGAGATCATTTCCATTTCATTCCTTATTCACAAATGTCTGCTTTGGAAGAAAAATTGGCTCGAAATTTACCAATTGGAGGTCAGCCAGTTCAAAGTCATTCTGACAATACGAAACCAAGCAGTACAGATAAACCAAGTTCAACACCAAGTTCACCGATTAAATCAAACTTTAATCTCAATACGCAGGCACCAAATCGAGGAACTGGAGGCGCTTATACAACGGATGATGGGTATGTCTTTAGTCCGACAGATGTGATTGAAGATACAGGTGACGCTTTTGTTGTACCGCACGGCAATCATTTTCACTATATACCTAAGAGTGATTTGTCAGCAGGAGAATTGGCTGCAGCCCAAGCCTATTGGAATGGTAAACAGGGTTCTCATTCTTCTACAAGCTCAAGTAAATCAAGTAGTGATAATGCTAAACCAGCCCAACCAAGTTTGACAGAGACTCCAAACCTGACTGTCACCCCAACATATCATCAAAATCAAGGGGAAGATATCCCAACACTTTTAAGTGAATTGTATGCCAAACCTTTATCAGAACGCCATGTGGAATCTGATGGATTAGTCTTTGATCCGGCACAAATCATCAAACGTACAGCTAATGGTGTAGCAGTGCCTCACGGAGACCATTATCACTTTATTCCTTATTCACAAATGTCACCGCTGGAAGAAAAATTGGCTCATATGATAGCTGTTAAGGGACAAAATGGCAGTGTCTTGTCAAGTGTTACTCCTCTGAAACCAGCCCCTACTACCAAACCTCTAGCACCAGTGGAAAATAAACCGACAGAATTTGATGTCAACCGGGTTGTTAGAAAAGTTGGTGATGGATATATTATCGAAGATAAGGGCGCTAGTCGTTATGTTCTAGCTAAAGGCTTAGCCAAGGATAAGATTGACGCTATTGAAAATCTCTTGTCTAAGAAAACTCAAGAGACGCATGCCCTAGTTGCGAAGAAAGAAAATGTCGCTTCTCGTGACCAAGAATTTTATGATAAAGCATATAATTTATTGGCCGAGGCTCATAAAGCCTTGTCTGAAAACAAGGGTCGTACTTCTGAC
>URCN01000111.1:0-4747 GCA_900546335.1 uncultured Streptococcus sp. | reverse complement strand
AAATACAGCAAATATTTAAATATAATTTTAAGAAAAATTAATTCTATTTTATCAGCTGACCATGTTCTAATAATTTCTATAGCTCTTTTCATATAAATCTCTGTTCCTAAGGGAATTCTACTCCCCCTTCAATGCTTCAAACTTCGCTTTCATAGTTGGATTTTTTCGGGTCAATTTTTTAACCGAAACATCGTCCAACTTATTGTTGGCAAGGCGGAGTTGGTTTTCGGATGTGGTTAGGAACTTTTTGACCTCTTCCATGCGTTTGATGGCCTTATCGATTTCATCGATGGCTTTACCAAAGTTGGTCGAAGCGGAGTTGTAGTTCTTAGCAAAAGCTACTTTGAAGGCATCCAAATCTTCCTCAAAATGTGTAATATCGATATTTTGCTCTCGAACCAAGGCCAACTCTTGTTTGTATTTTAGGGAATTAAGCGCCGCATTTCGCAAGAGACCAATCAGCTGGATAAAGAACTGGGGACGAACCACATACATCTTTTCATACTCGTGGCTGACGTCAACAATCCCTGTGTTAAAGTAGTCGTTATCTGCTTCTAACATGGTCACCAAAACGGCATATTCACAGTTCTTTTCCCGACGGTCCTTGTCCAATTCCTTGTAAAAGTCTGCATTCCTATGCTTCTTCTCTGTGCCGTCCGCTTCATTTTTCATTTCAAACATGATGGAAATAATTTCCACTCCATTTTCATCACATTCACGGAAGATAAAGTCTCCCTTAGAGCCTCGCGCAGAGACCTTGTTATCCTTCTCAAAGTAGGCATTTGGAAAGGCAAAACTACGAACCTTGTTAAACTCACTCTCTGCATACTGTTCCAAACTTTCACCGATAGCTTTTGTGGATTGTTGGGCTTTGAAATTCTTGTAGAACTCGACTTGCTCACTGGCTGCCTTAAGCTGGGCTTCGTAATTCTGCTTAACAGAAGCCAAAGACAACTCATTTTCCTTTTCTTGCAAGAGGAGCTGATTTTTGACTTGATCGCGTTCTTTTTCTATGTCAGAAAGGGTCTTTTGCAGTTGATTTTCATGCTCCAAACGCAAGGTAGCCAGTTGGTTTTCCAAGGCAAGTACTTCCTTGTCCTTGGCCAATAAAGCCTCATGGCTTGTCTGTTCAACTTCTTTCTTGGCCAATTCCTTCTCTGTATCAAACTTTTGGATTTGACTCTGCAGTTGCGCAATTTCTTGGTCTTTTTGAGCCAGTTTAGTCTGTTGCTCATTCATAGCCTTCTGCTCAGCCAAGGCCAGCTCCTGCTTCATTCGCTCGTGCAATTCCTTATCAAACTCAACAGTTCTCACTTGGGATAAAAGTTCGGCATACTGACTTTCATTTACTGTAAAGACTTCCCCACAGTTGGGACATTTGATTTCGTTCATAACTTTCCTCTTTCTAGACTTCTGTAACCATTATATCATGCCTGAGGGAAAATCAAAAACAGTGAGTCGAAACCCACTGTTTATATCTGTTACTTTAAATTTTTTCCAAGGCCAAACGCAAATCTTCAATCAAATCCTCTACATTTTCAAGACCGATCGACAAGCGGATTTGGTTTGGTGTTACACCTGCTGCTTCTAGATCTTTTTCTGACAACTGACCGTGAGTGGTTGTCGCAGGATGGACAACAAGAGATTTGGCATCTGCCACGTTTGCAAGGTCAGAGAAGATTTCCAAATTATCAATAACCTTGCGAGCTTCTGCCTCTCCGCCTTTAACATGGAAGGTAAAGATTGAACCAACACCTTTTGGCAAATATTTCTCAGCCAAGGCATGGTAAGGACTGTCAGCAAGTTTTGGATAATTTACCTTCTCTACCTTAGGATGGTTGACAAGGAAATCAACAATTTTCTCTGCATTTTGCACATGGCGTTCAACACGAAGAGAAAGAGTTTCAAGTCCTTGGAGCAAGAGAAAGGCATTAAATGGCGACAAGGCCGCACCTGTATCACGGAGCAATTGAACACGAACAGCGATAATAAAGGCTGCTGCACCCACATCACGAGTATAGCTCAAGTTGTGATAACTTGGGTCTTCCTCAACAAATTGAGGGAATTTCCCTGAAGCTGCCCAGTCAAAACGACCGCTATCGACAATCACTCCTCCAATAGTCGTACCATGCCCACCGATAAACTTAGTTGCAGAGTGAATGGCAATATCTACACCGTGAGAAAAGACGTTAATCAAATAAGGTGTGGCAAAAGTGTTGTCAGAAACGAGAGGAATCTGGTGTTTATGCGCAATCTCAGCCAATTTCTCCAAGTCAGGAATGTTAATTAAGGGATTCCCCAAGGTTTCAATCAAGACAAGCTTGGTATTGTCATTGATAGCTGCTTCCACTTCTTCCAAATTATCCACATCGACAAAGGTTGTTGTGATCCCATAACGAGGAAGGGTTTCCTTCAAGAGGTTGAAGGTCCCACCGTAAATAGTTGACGCAGCCACCACATGGTCACCTGCGTGAGCAAGCGCCAAAATAGTGTAGGTTACAGCAGCCATCCCTGATGCTGTCGCTAGTGCTCCAACACCACCTTCAAGAGCAGCGATTCTTTCCTCAAAAGCTGCTGTTGTAGGATTTGTGATACGAGTATAAATGTTCCCTGGTTTTCTCAAGGCAAACAGATCAGCACCTTCTTGCGTGTCATCAAAAACGAAGGATGTTGTTTGATAAATCGGTACTGCACGAGACTTAGTTGCCGGATCAACTACTTGCCCAGCATGTAATTGTAGAGTTTCAAATTTAAAATCACGAGTCATAAGACGACCTCCAAATAGCTTCATTAGGGATATTGTATCATCTTGGGCTAGTCTTTTCCAATACCGTTTTTCTATATTTTGATATAAGGAACAACTATGACTAGTCTTACACATCAAACAAAAAAAGCACGATTCACTCGTGCTCATTTCTTTAATCGACATAAGTATCTTCGTTTTTATTGAGGAAAGCGTATGGTAAGCCCATCAAGAGACCTCCTCCGATAAAGTTTCCGACAAAGGTTACACCCCAGTGACGAAGAATATTAGGTATGTCAAAATTAGCAATTGAATCTGCTGCAACACTGAACTTAACAATCGCAAAAGAAGCAAAGTTCGCAGCAATGTGTTCGTTTGTTAAGAATACAAACATGTAAATTGCTGACAAAACAAGCCAAAGTTTAGCCCCACCGTCTTTTACCAAAACAAAGGAAAGAATGGCAATGATTACAAAGATATTGGCTAAAATACCTTCAAGTAAGACTAGCTCATTGGAACGGCCTAACTTCATCTCGACAACCCCTGAAATGAAGCTATCATGTGTTAGATTTGCATAGGCTGCAGAGTGGGCAAAGCCCCAACCTGCTATCAAAGCTCCGATGAGGTTGAACAAGGTACAGTAAAGCAAAATCTCAGCTGTTTTTCTCCAAGAAATTTTTTTCAAGAAACTACCAGCTGTCAAAAACATCATATTCGAAGTTACCAGCTCAGCATTCAAGAAAACAATGTAGGCCAATCCCCAAGCAAAAACAAATGGGAAGAGAAAACGTCCACTACCTGGAGCAATTTTATTTATCAAGTCAGCCCCAACTGCACCCGCAGCTGTACTAAATGTTAGAAAGGCACCCGCAAACATGGAACGAATCGCATACTTAAACTTACTTTGGCTATAAAGACTTTCTTTCTTCTTGCAAGCAAATTCAATCTTTGAACTAAATTCTGAAGAGACCATAAAAAAACTCCTAAACTTTTATTTGTGATAATTATAACATAATTCTTGTTTCCTAGAAAGCGTTTTCTGTAAAATTCTAAAATATTTATCTTAAAAATCTTTATCCTAAGCCTTCCTGTCCTTTTTCATAAGAACTATTTTGATCCTATTTTGTTAACATAAAAACCAGTAAAATAGCACTTCACTGGTTCATTCATTCTTAATAACGTTGTCTATACGGTTGATTAAAGGCCTTCAAAATATCCTCAGAAGTCTCAGAATAAGCTTTTGATTCTTTAAAGATTCCTTTGACGATTATACGCTCGGTCGCATTATAATCAACACAGGTAACCAAAGTAATCTCCTTTACGCCATCACGATCTTCGATTTCATCTACACGGTCTGGTGTAACACGTTTAACTTCTGTAATCTCATAAGTATAAACTTTATCCTTATCCGTCAGGTAAATTTTCATACCTGCTTTGGCATTGACCAAAGGTGAGAAGAGCATTTGACTGGCATTTTCAGCAGTAAAGATATGGTGACTGGCTAGAGAATAGTTCCCTTCTCCCATTTTTTGATCAGGTTTCATGGTCCCTGCTCCGTAGAACAAGTTTACATTATCCAACCCTTTGAAAATAGGGAGGTTAATCTCTACTTCGGGAATAGCAATACCTCCAATAACGGGAAGTTTCTGAGCATCCCATTGTGAAGCCAATACAGCTTCAGATGAAATAGACTTAACAGAGTCAAAATCAAAATTTCCTTCGGTTTTTAGATTTTCATCTATATTTTCCTTAGTGACTTGATTGACTTGGTATTTATTGGTATTCCATACCAAAAAGATATCGCGAATCTTTGAATTAAAAATCAAGGCTAAGGAAAGAAGAATTAAGAAACCCGCTAAAATATTGATAAATAGATTTCTGCGCTTATTTTTCTTACTCTTTTTATTTTTCGTTTTTTTATGAGCCATTATTCTGCACCTTCTGTTTCAATTTCAGCCCCAACTTCTTCTTTTTCTGCCGCAGCAACCGTTGTAAAGGTCACAA
>URCN01000110.1:0-4788 GCA_900546335.1 uncultured Streptococcus sp. | reverse complement strand
GATATTCAGGTCGGTTAAAGACAAAGTCTGGATCCTCAGTATACTTGTCGTCCAGATAACGCCAAGCATACATAAGATACTTACCAAAGCCTTTTTTATCAATTAACTTGAGAAACTGCTTGGGAAGGATTTGGTCGGTGTCAATGTTATCATTCATAAGAGGAACGGTCGTTCCCGTATAAACTGTAAATTTCTCCATATCCTCTCCTTACTGGGCCTCTGGCATTTGCCGAACATCTACGAAACGCCCTGCAATAGCTGCCGCCGCTGCCATCGCTGGACTGCAGAGATGGGTCTTAGCACCAAATCCCTGTCTGTCTTCAAAGTTGCGGTTACTGGTTGAAGCACAGTGGACACCATCAGGTACCTTGTCCGGATTCATCCCTAGGCACATAGAGCAACCTGGGTCCCTCCACTCAAAGCCAGCGTCTAAGAATACTTTATCCAAGCCCAACTTTTCAGCAGCTCGTTTGACAGGACGAGAACCTGGAACCACGATAGCCGTTAAGTTGGGAGCTATTTTCTTCCCTTTGACAAATCGCGCGGCCAGTTGTAAATCGCTGAGACGAGCATTGGTACAAGACCCGATAAAAATATAGCCTAGTTCAATGTCCTCTGGCTTTTGACCAGGCTCCAAGTTCATGTAATGATAAGCTCGTTCATCATTCATATCCTTAATTTCTGGGAAGCTACTGTCAAAGTCGACGCCCATAGCAGGATTGGTTCCCCAGGTCACCATTGGGGCCAAGTCTGAGACATCCAACCGGATAACCTTATCATAGACAGCATCATCATCGCTGACAAGCGTCATCCAGTCAGCAACCGCCTCCTCAAAAGCTTCGGGAACGCATTCTCTTCCTTTGAGATAATCATAGGTGATCTGGTCTGGATTCATAATTCCCATCTTAGAGCCAAACTCGATGGACATATTGCAGATGGTCATTCTCTCTTCCATGGTCAAAGCATCAATCGCTTGCCCACGATATTCCACCACATAGCCAACACCACAGGCAACGCCATACTTGGCAATCAAGGCGAGAATGTAATCCTTAGAATAAACTCCTTTTTGAGGAACACCAGTGAATTCTACCAGCATTTTCTTAGGTTTGACCTGCCAGAGGGTCTGGGTAGCAAAGACATGCTCGACTTCACTGGTCCCAATTCCAAAAGCGATAGCTCCGAAAGCTCCGTGAGTAGCTGTATGACTATCTCCACAGACGATGAATTTTCCTGGTTGGGTCCGTCCTGTTTCTGGACCAACCATGTGAACGATGCCCTGCTTTTCAGAACCGTGGGCAGCATGTTCAATCCCAAACTCCTCAACATTTTCAGCAAGCTTATCAATTTGAGCCTTGGAAATGACATCTCGAATATCGTAGATATTGACCGTTGGTACATTGTGGTCAAAGGTTCCAAATGTCAAGTCGGGCCGTCTCAATCTGCGCCCCGCATCTCGCAATCCTTGAAAAGCCTGAGGACTGGTCACCTCGTGGATATAGTGTTGATCCACATACATGAGTTGGGGCTGCCCCTCTTCTCCTGTGATGACATGGCGGTCCCATAATTTATCAAAAATTGATTTTCCTGCCATTCATTACCTCCAAATAAAATATAAGGCTACTAGTGTGGTTACCATCCCGAGAAACCAAACCGTTTTAAAGTACCATTTTCTAGTCTTGTGGTGAAAGCTGATTCCTGCCAACCAGGCACCAAAACCACCACAAGTGAGAGCCAAAATGAGTAAGATTTTCTCTGGGATGCGCCAAGCACCTCTTCTTGCCTTGGATTTGTCAATGCCATAAATTAAGAAAATCAGTAAATTCCAAATCAAGAGAGCTAGCGTGATTCCTTCATTTATCTTCATAATCTTTCAATGATGGCTTCTGTCATTTCCTTGGTCGAAGCCTGTCCTCCAATATCTCTTGTTAAAACACCAGCCGCTAAACTAGCTTCAACAGCATGTTCGATACGCTCCGCATCCTCATAACGTCCAAAGCTATCTCTCAACATCATAGCAACTGACAAAATCATGGAGATAGGATTGGCAATTCCTTGACCTGCAATATCAGGTGCCGAACCATGAATAGGTTCATAAAGACTTGGACCTTTTTCAGAATGACTAGCTGATGGCATGACACCAAGTGTGCCTGATAGAACACTCGATTCATCAGATAAGATATCTCCGAAGAGATTCTCTGTCACGATGACATCAAACTTAGCAGGATTGGTAATCATGAGCATGGCAGCTGAGTCCACTAACTGGTGCTCCAAGGTTACATCTGGGAAATCCTGCGCAACTTCCTCAGCCACTCTCCGCCAGAGTTTTGATGTCGCTAGAACATTTTGCTTATCGATACTAGTAACGATTTTACTGCGATTGCTTGCAATTTCAAAGGCCTTACGAATAATCCGCTCTACTTCCTCATAGCTATAGTCGTTGATATCACGCGCTTTCCGCTCTTCAAGGATATGATCCCCAAAGTAAATTCCACCTGTCAACTCACGCACCACGACAAAGTCTACACCAGCAATTCGTTCCGGTTTGAGAGGTGACAAATGCTTGAGACTGTCAAAGATTTTTACGGGGCGAATATTAGCATAGAGGTTGAGTTCCTTACGAAGAGCCAGCAAGCCTTGTTCAGGCCGAATCGCTGCGCCATCATATTGAGGACTACCGATAGCTGCTAGGAGAATAGCATCTGCTTCTCTACATGCCTTGAGGGTTTCATCAGGTAAGGGATGCCCCGCAGCATCAATACCTGCACCTCCAAAGGGGCGCCTGTCTATCACATAGTCAAAGCCAGTTTTTTCGGCTAGAGCTTCCAGAACCACTAAACCAGCTTCCATAATTTCTGGACCGATTCCATCCCCTGCTAGTGCTACTATTTTCTTTGTCATAGCCTTCTCCTTTACACACTAGGCATGTCTCGGTAGGAAACACTTTGCCCCATCTCACCAGCATTCTCTTTTTGAACAAAGGTATTGGCATTGATATAGGCAATAGCAGAAGCTTTCAACACATCGAAGTCAAGACCTGCCGCGTTAAAGATGGTCTCTGTATCTCTGTTTTCAACAGTAACCAAGACACGAGCTTGAGCATCAATTCCATCTGTCACAGCATCAATGGTATAGGACACCAAGCGGACAGATTGGTTAAAGAACTTATCGATAGCGTTAAAGATCGCTTCAACAGAGCCTTGTCCTGTCGCATTGAATTCGACTTTTTCACCATCCATGTTGGCTAGACTAACGAGCGCTTCGATCTCATTGTCCGCATGGGTTTGAAGTTGTAAATCATCAAAGTGGAAGCCTTCTGGATTTTCAACCATGGTTCCAGCTACCAGAGCTCGAATATCTGCATCTGTGATTTCTTGTTTCTTGTCCGCTAGTACCTTGAACTTAGCAAAGAGTGGTTTGATATCCTCTTCTGTAAAATCTAGAGCCAATTCTCTTAGTTTTTCAACAAAGGCATGGCGACCTGATAATTTTCCAAGCGGAAGGCTATTACTCTTAACACCGACCAATTCAGGTGTGATGATCTCATAAGTGAGAGGATTTTTAAGGACTCCATCTTGGTGAATGCCCGATTCATGAGAGAAGGCATTGCCACCAACGACAGCCTTGTTTTTAGGAACTGGAATACCTGAGAAGCGAGAAACCATTTCAGACGTATTCATTGTTTCATCCAAAACAATATCACTAGTTGCTTGGAAGAAATCCTCACGAATCTTCAAAGCAACAGCTACTTCTTCAAGAGCAACATTACCTGCGCGTTCACCGATACCATTAATAGTTCCCTGGACACGTCCAGCACCGTGTTTAATTGCTGTCAAAGTATTTGCAGTTGCCATACCGAGATCATCGTGACAGTGGACACCAAAGACAACTTTATGATCTGATTTAATATTTTCAGTCAAGTGATCAAAGATGCGTGCAAACTCTTCTGGAGTCGTAAAGCCAACTGTGTCAGGGATATTGATATAAGATGCACCTGCATCGACCGCTGTTTGAACGACTTGTAAGAGGAAATCCAACTCTGTCCTAGTCGCATCTTCAGGAGAGAACTCGACAACCTCAAACTTAGAACGTGCATAAGAAACATGCTCCTTGATAGCTTCTAAAATCTCTTCCTTGCTCTTATTGAGCTTATACTTGCGGTGAATCGGACTGGTAGCGATAAAGACATGAATTTGTGGATACTTGGCATCCTTAAGAGCCTCATAACAAGCATCAATATCAGATTTTACAGAACGAGCTAATCCTGTCACTGCTGTTTTTTTCATGGCTCTAGCAATTTTTTGAACGGCTACAAATGAATCTGGACTAGCAGCCGGAAAACCAGCTTCAATTACAGAAATTCCCCATTTCTCCAGCTGTCTTGCAATGGAAACTTTTTCCTTTATTGAGAAGTTAACACCAGGTGTTTGTTCCCCATCACGAAGACTTGTATCAAAAAATTCAACTTTACGCATAAGATTTCCCCTTTTCCAAATACGGTTTTAAAAAAACATCTCGCTCAGAAGCCCAAGCGAGATGTTGATTTACTCCCGCTTGGTAAGCCAAACAGGACTAATGCTTCTGCACTAGCCCGAGTACCTCAACAACAAAGCAAATTGATTAAACTTAGCTGTTTTCATGTTTGACTTTCTCCTTCGTTTGATATCTTGTTTAGTATTTTAGCATAGGAAAAATCTCTTGTCAAGAAAAAATCCAATATTTTCTGAAAATTTCTTCAGTAAAGAATATTTTGCTAATTGAAAGTGTTTGAAAACTCAAGTGAATTTCTTT
>URCN01000109.1:0-4815 GCA_900546335.1 uncultured Streptococcus sp. | reverse complement strand
TATTTCTATACTCTATGATAAAATCATCATCTTCTAGATTGAGCATGTTTTTCTCCTTCACCTATCTATTCGTAAGAAGACAAAAAAGATCCAGCCTTGGGCTAGATCATGATGGATAGTTAGAGCATGGGTGCAAACAACTGGACAATTTCCTTAATCAGGCTTTGGTACCAGCTGGTTTTGATGGTATGGGGATAGATTTCTTGAGAAACCTTAAAAATTTCTTCGAAGTCCCTCTCAATGTCTAAAATAGATTGTGTTCTATAAAGTAAAACGCCATTTTCATAGTGGTGGAGCAAGCTACGATAGTCAAAATTGATGGTTCCCACTGTTGCTGCTTCTCCATCGACAAGCATTTGCTTACTATGAAGAAATCCGGGACTGTACTCGTAAATGCGAACTCCCGCGGATAGCAAATCTGGATAGGCTCCGCGCGTAACCAATTGGATGACCTTCTTATCTGGGATACAAGGCGTCACAATTCGCACATCCACCCCTCTCAGAGCTGCATTTTTGATACTTTCTGTGAGATCATAGTCCGCAATCAGATAGGGTGTCGTGATATAAACATAGTCTGTAGCTTGATTGATAAGATTTTGATAGACCGTTTTCCCAACCTGAGATCGGTAAATAGGTTTAGGGCCACTACTATAGGGAATACAGAGCCCCATCCCATCTTTTGGCTGATTTTCGAGATGGTATTGGTCAAAGTCGCTAATTTCCCCACGGTTGATGTACCAGGCAGATAAAAAGAGTCTGGTAAAAGCCTTAACTGCTGGTCCATCCAGACGAATACCGCTATCCTTCCAATAGCCAAAGCGTTCGATATGGTTGATATACTCATCGGCCAGATTGATACCACCTGTATAGGCAATTTGACCATCGATAACCATGATTTTACGGTGGTCACGGTTGTTATAAGCAACAGTCAAACGTGGAATCACCTTGTTAAATTTGTGGGCTTCAATCCCTCGACCACGAAGCTGGATGGTGTAATCTCCAGGCAAGGTTGCCATACAACCAATATCATCATAGAGAAGCTTCACCTCTACTCCTTGAGCTGCCTTTTCTTCCAAAATCTCCAAAATACTATTCCACATCAAACCTTCTTCGATGATATAGTATTCGAGAAAGATGAACTTCTCCGCTTTCTTGAGATCTTCTAGCATCTGGCGCCACAGGCTTTCACCAGATGCAAAAAATTGTGTATCCGTTCGATCATAGACATCGGCATTCGTGTCCATGCTAAGGAGTGATTTGATAACTCCGTAAGCTGACTTGTCCTGCTCTTTTAACTCCAAACGGAGAGCTCTGCTATTGTCCTCTCGATCAACCATTGATTGGAGCTGCTTTAACTGCTTCATTTCTTTTTTAGATAAACGACGCTCTCCAAACATGATATAGAGCAATGGCCCAAACACTGGAACAAAGGCTACTAACAGCCATGTTACCTTACTCTCAGGATTCATAGATCGATTGACAATCGATACAATGGTCGCTAAGCTCACTAAAATGACTAGGATAATCCAGACAATTGGAGCCATCTGGCCTAGATAGAGAAACAAACCAAAGACGATAAACAACTCTGTCAACATGATGGTAATACTAAAACCATATTTGGACATGAGTAGTTGCATTTTTCTAGCTGTCATACATCCCTTTCCTTTTCTAACATTCTCCTTAACTGCTTGATAAACTAATGTTTCTACTAGTATACCTCAGTTCAGGGGTAGATGGCAACCTTTTACCTTTTTCTATTCAAACTATTCCAAGAACTGCAAGATTCTTAAACTACACCCACACTATATGAAGCGCTGCCTTTCTTATCTTTTTAACTAGGGTATTAAGAAGCTTAAAAAGAACTACCAAAATGATAGTTCTTCCCAATATTATTTATATTTTGAGGAATAAGTCCCTTCCACTCTACTTGATTTTTAGAAGAGTTCTTTATAAAGAGCAATGGTTTCTTCTAAAGTTGGCATGAATGGATTGCCTGGCGCACAAGCATCGATCAATGCATTTTTAGAAAGATAGTCAAAGTCAAAGTCTTTTTCTTGGATACCGAGTTCAGTGAGTTTCTTCGGAATACCTACTGTTTCAGACAGTTTCTCAATTTCAGCAATAGCATAGTCAGCACATTCTTGGTCTGTTTTTCCTTCAACATGGAGTTCCAAAGCCTTGGCTACATTGCGGAAAGCTTCTGGTACCCGTTTGGCATTTTCACGTTCTACAACTGGGAGAAGCATGGCACAGCAGACACCATGTGGCAAGTTATATACCGCACCGAGTTGGTGAGCCATAGAATGAACATAGCCCAAACCAGCATTGTTAAAGCTCATACCACCGAGGAAGATAGCATTGACCATACCCTCACGCGCTTCAATATCTTGGCCATTTGCCACAGCACGAGGAAGATACTCTTTGATGAGTTCAATAGCTCCGATAGAGAGTTTCTTGGTCACATTATAAGCACCTGGTGTTACCAAGGCTTCGACAGCATGGGTAAGAGCATCCATACCTGTCGCCGCTGTCAATCCTTTCGGTTTTGAAAGCATGAGTTCTGGATCATTGACAGAGATGAGGGCGAGGCTGTTCTTATCAACCATTACCATCTTGACCTTGCGTTCTTCGTCAGTAATGACATAGTTAATGGTAATTTCTGCAGAAGTTCCAGCTGTTGTATTGATCGCAACCACTGGCAACCCTTTTTTAGCAGACTTGTGAAGTCCTTCGTAGTCCTGTGGTTTGCCACCATTTGTAGCGATGATAGAGATACAACTAGCCGCATCCTGAGGAGATCCTCCTCCAAGACTGATGATGAAGTCACATCCATGTTCTTTCAGGGCAGCCACTCCGTCTGTGACGTTCTTGCAAGTCGGATTTGGCTCCACATCGCTAAAGATCACATATTCGATCCCTTCAGCATCTAATGGTTTTAGGACCTTAGGTAAAATATCACTTCCCTCGATGAACTTGTCTGTCACCAAAAGAGCCTTCTTATACCCCAATTCCTTGATATACGGACCTACTTCATTTACAACACCTTTACCGATAAGGTTAACTGATGGAATGTAAAATGTAGCCATATGCTTTTCCTCCTGCACTTCTGCGCTATTTGATTATTTACTATAAACGACCTTATAAGAAGTTTTACAAATTTTTGTAAGCGTTTTAAGTAAAAAGTTAGTAAAGAACAGCCAGCCACTTTTTCAAGAAAAAAAGCTCCAAAAAGATAGATTTCATCTCATTGGAACTTTTACTTAATCATTATTGCTTAGTTAATACCACTCGGTCAGATGCCTCTCGGTCCATATCATCAATAATCATTTGATTACCATTAACCGCGTAAATTTTAACATCATCTCCGATAATAACACGTTGATTTTCTGGCTCAAAGCTGACTTGCTTGATTTCCTTATCTCCATCTGGCTCGACCTCAGTCCATGTACCAGTTTTACCTGTTACAACAAGAGTGATTTGGTCATTCTCATCTTTTCCAGTATAGGTACCATCGATGTTCGTAGGTTGAGCTACAGTAGTATCCTGACTTGAGGACGCCTGTGGTTGACTAGCACTTGTCGCAGCACTAGAAGATGACTCTTGTTGAGTAGATGATTGCTGAGCAGATTGCTGGGTAGGGGCTTGTGCCTTAGGTCCACAAGCTGCTAAAAGACTAAGAATTGCTAGGGAAGCAATAGAAAGTGTGAATGTTTTCGTTTTCATAGCGATTTCCTTTCTTTTGTGCCAATAATTTGCTGGAATCGTTTCCAGATGTACCTCCTACCTCAAGTATAACAACTTAAGCCTAGAAGGTCAACTAATCTCATCACTTCCTAGCAAACTCGCTCGGACTTCTGAGATAAAGTAGAGTGAACCCGTCACGAAAAGCAGGTCCTGATCATTGGCCTTTTCTTCAAATTCGCTGATAAAGTCCCCATAGAAAGAAATCAAGTCGTAACCCGCCACATCCTTTTCATCGAGAGAGCCTTGGTAGTCAAAGCCCGTTACCTTAAGTTCCACCTGAGGCAACTGCTCAGATAGATAACCTAACATCCCTTGATAATCTTTGCGTTTAAGGGCACCAAAAAGGATACGGACTTGATAGCCTTGTTGAATTTTCTCTTGGATAAACTCGACTAAACGGGTTAAGGCTGGAAGATTGTGAGCCCCATCTAGGTAGATTTGCGGGCGAATCCGTTCCAAGCGACCTGCCCAATGTGTCTCCTTCAAAGCCTGTCTAACAAGCTCTTCTTCGATTTTTTCCTCTCTTGATGCCATAAACAGAAGAAAAGTTTCTAAAGCCAAGGCGGCATTTTCTTGCTGATAAGCACCTTCCAAACCAATTTCAAGCTGGGAAAAGCTCGCTAGGCTACTTGAAAAATCCCCAGCATTCAAGGTGAAGTCTCCCCCAGCTTGATAAAGTTCAACAGCTAACTCTCTCGCTTTACTTTGACAGACAAGTTTAGCTTCTGGAGCAAGCTTGGCAATGACCGCCTTCTTTCCAGCCTTGAAAATACCAGCTTTCTGCTCGGCTATTTCCTCCAGACTGTCACCCAAAGTCTCCTGATGATCTAGCCCAATGGAGGTAATAACTGCAATCTCTCCTGTTACGACATTAGTGGTATCAAGTAGACCACCTATCCCCACTTCTAGCATAACTAGATCCACTCCCTGCTCTTTAAAGTATAGTAAAGCAATCAGGGTCAACAACTCAAAGAAAGACAATTGATCATGTGTTTCTAAGAGAGTTTTCTCCATCTCCTTGACTTGGTTAGCTATACGGACATAGTCTTCACTAGCGATCGGTAGCCCATT
>URCN01000108.1:0-4965 GCA_900546335.1 uncultured Streptococcus sp. | reverse complement strand
CTGACAAGTCTGGCCTTCGTTTGGTGAATATCTTTAAATCAGAAGACCACCACATTCATCAGGAAAAATTCTACTTCCTCATGGACAGCCTTGTAGAACGCGGTATCTTCACTAAAGAAGAAAGATAATTGACTATGTATCGACTTACCTATCAAGATAACTATCACGTAGAACGTACACTTGAATATAAGGATTACGAAGAGCTCATGTTATCTCTATCTGGCTGTGTGACCCTACCTGATACTCTCCTAATCAGCTCCTTAACGCTGAATGATATGGTGATTTATCAAGGATTGGTTGGCGATCTCTACCGTTTTCTATCGCAAGCTCATTTTTCAGTTAAAAACTAAGAAATTTCTTAGTTTTTTCTTGTTTTTGTTGATTTTTTCACAATGTTTCTATAAAATAGAAGAATAGAAAGGTTGTGATTTTGTGAAAGATAAACAGTCTGCTATTCCAAAAGCAACAGCAAAAAGACTCTCTCTTTACTATCGAATTTTCAAGAGATTTCATGCAGAAAAAATCGAACGTGCCAACTCCAAGCAAATTGCAGAGGCTATCGGTATCGACTCTGCGACCGTTCGTCGGGATTTTTCCTATTTTGGTGAGCTAGGTCGTCGTGGTTTTGGTTATGATGTCAAAAAATTGATGAATTTTTTTGCTGATCTCCTAAATGATAACTCAATTACAAATGTTATGCTGGTCGGGATTGGAAATATGGGACACGCCCTTCTCCACTACCGCTTCCATGAGCGTAACAAGATGAAAATTATCATGGCCTTTGACCTAGATGACCATCCAGAAGTTGGAAGCCAGACGCCTGATGGAATTCCAATCTATGGTATCTCTCAGATTAAAGAAAAAATCAAAGAAGCAGATGTCAAAACTGCTATCCTAACTGTTCCAAGTGTTAAATCACAAGAAGTTGCCAATCTTTTGGTTGATGCTGGTATAAAAGGTATTCTCAGCTTTTCCCCTGTTCACCTTCACCTCCCAAAAGATGTGGTCGTTCAGTATGTCGATTTGACAAGCGAACTCCAAACTCTCCTCTATTTTATGCGTAAAGAGGATTAGAAAGCGAAAGCATTTATGAAAAAACCAGTTATTGGGATTACAGGAAATGAAAAAGCTCATCCAGATGATGACATCATGATGAGCTATGCAGCAAAGGGCTTTGTTGAAGGAGTCAAAGACGCTGGCGGAATTCCAATCATCCTACCGATTGGTGATCAAGAAATGGCTGCCTATTACATCAGTATCATTGATAAGCTCATCCTAACGGGTGGGCAAAATGTTGATCCAAAATACTATGGTGAACCAAAGGCTATTGATAGTGATGACTACCACCTTCAAAGAGATATTTTTGAACTAGCACTTATCAAAGAAGCGATAAAGCAAAAGAAACCAATTTTTTCTGTTTGTCGGGGTACTCAACTTTTCAATGTCGCCATGGGGGGCACGCTTCACCAAGATATTGAAGATCATTGGCAGGACTGTTCAGCCGAATACACGACCCAACGCCTCGTAACGGAACCTGATACGATTCTCCGAGAAATCTATGGAGAAATCTCTCACATCAACTCCTTCCACCACCAAAGCATTAAAGATCTAGCTTCAAATCTTAAGGTTGTAGCACATGATCCTAAAGATGGAATCATTGAGGCTGTGACAACTACGGATGGCTTTCCTTATCTGGGTGTTCAATGGCATCCTGAATTTCTATTTGAAAATCGCCCCAAAGATAAAACGCTATTTGACTATGTTGTTAACGAACTCTAAATCAAATCCGTCTTTTCACGGTAACTAAAGTAATCCGAGTGCGAGACAATCAGATGATCCAGAAACACAATTCCCATCAGTTCGCAAGCTTCCTTGACTAGCTTAGTGACATGATCGTCATTTCGACTAGGAGATACAGCACCAGATGGATGATTGTGAACGAGAATCACCGAGGTTGCCATATGCTTCAATGCATAGTGAAGGATTTCTCGCGGTTCAGCAATACTACGTGTCGCAGAGCCGATGAAAATGGTCTGCTGATGAATGATTTGATTTTGAGTATTGAGATAGAGCGCCACTAGGTGCTCTTGTTTTTTGTCGCCAAGTTCCTGTTGCATTTTCTTGGCTAGCTTTTGACTACTGAGAATACTTTCCATCTCAAGGGTTTCGTGTTTATGAATACGATGCCCCAGTTCAATCACCGCTTGTAGTTCAATGGCTTTTATTCGCCCTATACCAGACAGACTCTGCAATTCCTGCAGGGTCATTTTCTTTAAATCAGTTAGACTGCTCAAACTGTTCAAGATTTTCTGGGAAATTTCAAAAACATTAGCTTGACGTGTTCCGGTTCTGAGCACAATTGCTAGCAATTCTTGATTGCTCAGAGCCTCTACTCCTTCTTTAACTAGTCTTTCTCTAGGCAAGAGTGAATCTTCTTGGAATGAAATACTGTACATAAAAATCCTCCTCACTTTATTATTCGTGAGAAGGATGGAAAATTAGATTTTTTTCTCAATTGGGGCAACACTGCCTAGGAGTTTTTTCAGCCCTACTTCTGGGAAATTAATTTTCAATTCCTGAGTAGCACCACTACCTGAAACTTCAAGGACCGTTCCCTCTCCCCACTTTTTGTGAAGTGCAATATCTCCAATGGACCAACTTGTATCAGTCGAAACTTTTTTATTTCCGGCTGCAAATTGTCCAAATGGGAGACCACTTGACTGGATAGAGCTTGGTGCGGCATTGCGTTTTCGTTCTTGAAGGGCCTGAGCTAGGCTCATACCTTGACCAAAGGCCACTCCGCCACTGCTATAAGAAGCCTTAAAGCTAGCATTCGCTGGTCGAGCTAAGCCCTGATACTCAAGCAGGTCCGAACTGATTTCATTGATGAAACGTGTTGGACGATTGTAATTGGTACGACCGAAAAGCAAGCGTGAGTTGGCATTGGTCAGATAGAGGATCTTTTCTGCGCGTGTGATACCGACATAGGCCAAACGGCGTTCTTCTTCTAGCTCATCTGGATCTTCAGCCGCACGGCTAAGCGGAAAGACATTTTCCTCCATCCCAATGATAAAGACAACTGGGAACTCGAGTCCCTTAGCAGCGTGCAAGGTCATCAAGGTTACTTCTGATGTCTCCTGACTGCCTGAATCCGTGTCTGCAATCAAAGCCAAGTCATTCAAGAATCGACTGAGTTTATCCAAACCAGTTTCTTCTTCCTGACTATCAGGATTGTCGTCAAAATTCTTGGTAACAGATAGGAACTCTTCGATATTTTCAACCCGCGCCTTGCTTTCCAAGGTTGCCTGAGCATTAAGAATATCGACATAACCTGTTTTTTCTAGAACAGCCTCCACCAGCTCGGTGATAGTTAATTGATCCAGTTTTTCTCGCAAATCCAGAATCATATTGGCAAAATCCCAGATAGACTGGGCTACTTTTCCTTTGATGCCAGACAGCATGATATTAGCTGAAGCATCCAGCATAGACATCTCTTGCATATTGGCAAAGTCGCGAATTTTCTCAACAGTACCTGGCCCAATTCCACGTTTAGGCTCGTTGATAATACGCTCAAAACTGATATTATCACTCAAATTGGCAATGAGGTTAAGATAAGCGATAATATCTCGGATTTCCTTACGACTGTAGAACTTGGTTCCGCCAACCATAGTATAAGGAATATTGGACTTGAGCAGGGCTTCCTCAATGGTACGAGACTGCGCATTAGTCCGATATAGAACTGCAAAATCTTTGTGAAGGAAGTTTTGACTACGACCAAGTTCGTCGATGGTTTTGGCTACAAAAACAGCTTCATCCAGTTCGTCATTTGCACGATAGTAAATAATTTGCTCTCCATCCGCATTCTGGGTCCAGAGATTCTTGGGGCGGCGATTTTGATTGTTTTTGATGACGTCGTTGGCAGCTTGGAGAATGGTTTTGGTTGAGCGGTAATTCTCCTCCAACAAAACGACCTTGGCTTTAGGATAATCTTTCTCAAAATCCAAGATATTCTGCATATCAGCCCCACGCCAACCATAGATAGATTGGTCTGCATCACCGACCACGCAGATGTTTTTAAAGCGTGAAGCCAAGAGTTTGACCAATTGATACTGGGCATGGTTGGTATCTTGGTACTCATCAACGTGGATATATTGGAATTTTTGCTGGTAGTAGGTCAAAACATCAGGATTTTGATCAAAAAGACGCAGAGTCAACATGATTAAATCATCAAAGTCAACAGACTCTGACTGACGAAGCTCTTTTTGATAGGCTGTATAACACTGAGCTACGATTTGCGTATACATATCACCAGCTTGAGCAGCATATGCGACATCATCAATCAGGTCATTCTTAGCATTGGAAATGGATCCCAAAATGGTCCGTTCATTCCATTTTTTAGGATCCAAATTCAACTGCTTGAGAATGCGTTTCATGAGAGTTCGCTGTTCTCCTGGATCTACAATGGTGAAATTACGATTGTAGCCAATATGATCCGCATCACGACGCAGGATACGAACACACATGGAGTGAAAGGTCGCAATCAGACAGTCCTGAGTAGCTGGATTGAGCCCATAGGCACGCTCCTTCATCTCACGCGCAGCCTTATTGGTAAAGGTAATAGCCAGGATATTCCAAGGATTAACCATTTTTTCATCAATTAGATAGGCAATACGGTGAGTTAAAACACGAGTCTTCCCAGAACCAGCCCCCGCCATGATCAACAAGGGGCCTTCTGTCGTTTGCACCGCCTCAGCCTGACGGTCATTCATTCCATTCAATAATGCGTTCATTTTCTCTTCCTTACTCTTGAAGTCAATATTTCTATTATATCAGAATTCAGGGAAAATATCTTTACATAGACCGGTAGCGTGTAGTAAACGATTCTCTCATCAACTGAAGACAACTACTTATATCTAGATAAAAAATGAGCTTGGATTAAAATCTCCAAACTCATTTGACTTCAAT
>URCN01000107.1:0-5218 GCA_900546335.1 uncultured Streptococcus sp. | reverse complement strand
TTTGGGCAATTTCTTCCAAGTAAACTCCTTGATAGCATGGCTTTTGCGGTCAATGTTCATGCCTCTCTTCTTCCTAAACACCGTGGTGGTGCACCTATCCATTATGCCTTGATTCAAGGGGATGAGGAAGCTGGTGTGACCATTATGGAGATGGTTAAGGAAATGGATGCAGGAGATATGATTTCCCGTCGCAGTATTCCCATCACAGATGAGGACAATGTCGGGACCTTGTTTGAAAAATTAGCGCTTGTTGGTCGTGACTTGCTTTTGGACACTCTGCCTGCCTATATTGCTGGGGAGATCAAGCCTGTGCCTCAGGACCCAAGCCAGGTCACTTTCTCGCCAAATATCAAACCAGAAGAAGAAAAGTTGGACTGGAATAAGACTAATCGTCAACTCTTCAACCAAATCAGAGGGATGAATCCATGGCCTGTTGCCCACACTTTTCTCAAGGGAGACCGCTTTAAGATCTATGAAGCCCTGCCAGTAGAAGGTCAGGGAGTTCCAGGCGAGATCATCTCTATTGGCAAGAAGGAATTGATTGTCGCAACGGCAGAAGGGGCTCTATCTCTCAAGCAAGTGCAGCCAGCTGGTAAGCCTAAGATGGATATTTCTTCCTTCCTCAACGGAGTCGGACGGACATTGACTGTAGGAGAACGATTTGGTGACTAAAGTAGAAACGGCTAGAAGTCTAGCTCTAGCAGTGCTAGAGGATGTTTTGGTTAACCAAGCATATTCCAATATTGCCTTAAATAAACACCTCAAGGGCAGTCAACTCTCAGCAACAGATAAGGGATTGGTGACAGAGATTGTCTACGGAACGGTAGCCCGAAAACTCACCTTGGAATGGTACCTGTCCCACTTTATCGAAGACAGAGATAAGCTAGATAACTGGCTCTATATTCTGCTCCTCCTGAGCGCTTACCAACTTCGGTATCTGGATAAGATTCCTAATCACGCTGTTGTCAATGAAGCAGTAGAGCTAGCCAAAGCCCGTAAAAAAGGCAGTGAGAAATTGGTCAACGCCGTCCTGCGTCGTATCTTACGAGAAGGCTGGCCAGATATTGACAGCATTAAGCGAAAAAATAAGCGTGATTCCATTGCCTATTCTCTCCCAGTTTGGCTAGTATCTAAGCTCAAGGAAGAGTACGGTGAAGAGCGAGCACAAGCCATCTTTAAAAGTCTCTTGGTGCGCAACAAAGCCAGTATTCGTGTAGCCGATTTGAGCCGAAAAGAGGAAATCAAAGCCTTGTTAGAGGCGACTGATTCCCCTTTGGCTGCTACTGGTCTGGTCAAGGAGCACGGCCACTTTGCAGGACATGATTTGTTCGCAGAAGGGGCCATTACCATCCAAGACGAGTCCAGTCAACTGGTTGCTCCGACTCTTGATCTACAAGGTGATGAGCAGGTTCTAGATGCCTGTGCTGCTCCGGGTGGGAAAACAGCCCATATGGCCTCTTACCTCACATCCGGTAAGGTGACGGCTTTGGATCTTTATGATCATAAGTTGGACTTGATCCAAGAAAATGCGGAGCGTTTAGGAGTAGCAGATCAAGTGCAAACGCAAAAATTGGATGCCAGAAAAGTGCATGAGTTTTTCGGTCGGGACTCTTTTGATAAGATTTTAGTAGATGCTCCCTGTTCTGGAATTGGACTTTTACGTCGTAAACCAGACATCAAATACAATAAAGAAACGGCAGATTTCACCTCCTTACAGGAAATTCAGCTGGAAATATTAGGTAGTGTTTGTCAAACGCTACGAAAAGGTGGTATAATAACTTATAGTACCTGTACTATTGTCTCTGAGGAGAACTTTCAAGTCGTTGAGGCGTTTTTAGAAAGTCATCCCGAGTTCGAGCAGGTTAAACTAGAACACGAATGTAAAGATATCCTGAAAGATGGCTGCATCCTGATCACTCCTGAATTGTATGGAAGTGATGGATTCTTTATTAGCCAATTTCGCAAGATATCAGAATAGGAAGGAACTGACACAATGGAAATAGCATTATTAACAGATGTTGGTCAGAAACGGACAAATAATCAGGACTATGTCAATCACTTTGTCAACCGAGCAGGACGCACTATGATCATCTTGGCTGACGGGATGGGAGGACACCGTGCAGGAAATATCGCTAGTGAGATGGCGGTCACAGACCTTGGTGTGGCTTGGGTGGATACCCAAATTGATTCAGTCAATGAAGTTCGTGAGTGGTTTGCCCACTACCTGGAGATTGAAAATCAAAAAATTCATCAACTAGGTCAGGACGAAGCCTACAGAGGCATGGGAACAACGCTAGAAGCTGTTGCTTTTATTGACAACCAAGCCATCTATGCTCACATTGGAGATTCTCGTATCGGTTTGATTCGTGGAGAAGAATACCACCAGTTGACGAGTGACCATTCCTTGGTCAACGAATTGCTCAAGGCTGGTCAATTGACTCCAGAGGAAGCAGAAACTCACCCTCAAAAGAATATCATCACCCAGTCTATCGGACAAAAAGATGAAATCCAGCCAGATTTTGGGATGATTACATTGGAGTCAGGAGATTATCTCTTGCTCAATAGTGATGGTTTGACCAATATGATTTCGGCAAGTGAGATTTATGATATCGTAACTAGCGATATTTCCCTAGCAGACAAGGCGGCAACCCTCATTCGCTTCGCTAACAATGCAGGAGGTTTAGACAACATTACGGTTGCCCTTGTTTACATGAACGAGGAGGCAGCAGAATGATCCAAATCGGCAAGATTTTTGCCGGGCGGTATCGGATTGTCAAGCAGATTGGTCGAGGAGGCATGGCAGATGTTTACTTGGCCAAGGATTTGATCCTAGACGGGGAAGAAGTGGCAGTGAAGGTCCTGAGGACCAACTACCAGACAGACCCTATTGCTGTGGCACGTTTCCAGCGTGAAGCGAGGGCCATGGCGGATCTGGACCATCCTCATATCGTTCGGATAACAGATATTGGTGAGGAAGACGGTCAACAGTACCTAGCTATGGAATACGTAGCAGGCCTTGACCTCAAGCGTTATATCAAAGAACACTACCCTCTTTCAAATGAAGAAGCAGTTCGGATCATGGGGCAAATCCTCTTGGCCATGCGCTTAGCCCATACTCGAGGAATCGTTCACCGGGATTTGAAACCTCAAAATATCCTCTTGACACCTGACGGCACAGCTAAGGTCACGGACTTTGGGATTGCCGTAGCCTTTGCGGAGACTAGTCTGACCCAGACCAACTCAATGTTAGGCTCTGTTCATTATTTGTCACCTGAACAAGCGCGTGGTTCTAAAGCGACCTTCCAGAGTGATATCTATGCAATGGGGATTATCTTCTATGAAATGCTGACGGGACATATCCCTTATGATGGGGATAGCGCGGTTACGATTGCCCTCCAGCATTTCCAGAAGCCACTTCCGTCCGTCATAGCTGAAAACCCATCTGTCCCTCAGGCTTTAGAAAATGTTGTCATCAAGGCAACTGCTAAGAAGCTGTCAGACCGTTATCAGTCTGTTTCAGAAATGTATGTGGACTTGTCAACTAGCTTGTCTTATAATCGTCGGAATGAACCGAAACTGGTCTTTGACGATGCGAGTAAGGCAGACACTAAGACTTTACCTAAAGTTCCACAAAGTACACTGACATCGATTCCTAAAGCTCCGGCGCAGGAAGAACGCCCTCAGCCAAAGAAACCAACTCAACCAATGGCAGAGCCGGCTCCAGCGCCAAAGCCAGCCAAGAAACGGAAGTTTAAGGCTCGCTATATGATTCTTTTGGCCAGTCTTCTATTGGTTGCAGCCTCTTTGGTCTGGATTTTGTCAAGAACACCTGCAACGATTCCCATTCCTGATGTGGCTGGACAAACCGTTGCCGAGGCTAAGGAAGCTCTTAAAAAATCCAAGTTTGAAGCTGGTGAAGAAAAGTCAGAAGCTAGCGATACAGTAGCAGAAGGACGTGTTATTCGAACGGATCCAGAAGCTGGTAGTGGCCGAAAAGAAGGAACCAAGGTCAATTTGATTGTTTCTTCTGGTAAGCAATCCTTCCAATTGAGCAATTATGTCGGACGTAAGTATACGGAAGTTGTAGCTGAACTCAAGGAGAAGAAGGTTCCTGAAAATCTAATCAAGATGGAAGAGGAAGAATCCAATGAAAGCGAACCTGGAATCGTCATCAGACAGACCCCTGCTTCGGGTTCGACTTATGATCTCTCAAAAGCCACTACGATTACCTTAACAGTGGCTAAGAAGGTGACTAGTGTCAGCATGCCGAACTACATCGGTTCAAGTCTCGAGTTTACAAAGAATAACTTGACTCAGATTGTCGGTGTGAAGGAAGCGAATATTGAGGTTGTAGAAGTATCGACTGCTCCTGAAGGAACGGCAGAAGGAACTGTTGTCAGTCAAACGCCAAGAGCAGGAGAACAGGTTGATCTTGCAAGTACGCGTATCAAACTTTCCATCTACAAACCAAAAACACCACCGTCAACTTCATCCTCTAATCCTGCCCAACGTGGGAACCAGGGTTCTCCTACAAGTCCAAACCAGGGGAACCAACAAGGAAATCAACAAGGTAACACTCCTTCTAGCAGTTCATCCAATAGTGAAGGAACTCACGAAAGTTCTCGAGATTAAACGAATCTTTGTCATGATTTCATGACAAAGATTTTTTTTCACAAGATTTTGTGATAAAATATAGGAAGTAGAAAAAAGGAGGAGAAAATGGACGAATCGAGAGAGTTGAATGCCGTCATTGATGTGATTATGCTAGCAGGAACCATTCTCTTAAAAAGTGGCTCAGAGATTCATCGGGTTGAGGATACCATGATTCGTATTGCCCATTCACAAGGGATTATGGATTGTAATGTGCTCGCCATGCCCGCTGCTATTTTCTTTTCTATTGAAAACACCAATATTTCTCGGATGAAACGGGTAACCTCATCCTCTTATAACATCGAAAAAGTTTGTGATGTCAACCAAGTATCACGAGAACTTGTCGGAGGGCAGATCGATCTCTCAACAGCCTTTAATAAGCTCAAAGAAATCGGCAATCAAGCCTTACCTTATACCAAGTTCCAAGTGACCGTAGCAGCGACCCTCAGTGCCCCTTTCTTCTCGATTATGTTTGGGGGCAATGTTTATGACGCTTTTGGTGCGGCTATTGCAACCTTATTTGGATTTGCCTTCTCTCTCTACGTAGAGAAGTTTGTCCGCATTCCTT
>URCN01000106.1:0-5306 GCA_900546335.1 uncultured Streptococcus sp. | reverse complement strand
ATATTAAATTAGAATTATATAGAAAGAGGAGAAGTTATGGCTTTTGGAGATAACGGAAAACGTAAAAAAACTTTGTTTGAAAAGGTGACGCTTGTTGTCGTGCTCATCATGTTGTTTGTAACCCTTGCTGGTATCTTTGCAACTGCGCTTGGAGCTTTTAGTAGATTTTAAGCAAGCTACGAGGATAGAAACAATAACTAATGACTGGGTTCTCCCCAGCCTTTTTAAAGTGAGAAGAAAATATGAGTATGTTTTTAGATACAGCCAAGATTAAGGTCAAGGCTGGTAATGGTGGCGACGGCATGGTTGCCTTTCGCCGTGAAAAATATGTCCCTAATGGCGGTCCTTGGGGTGGTGATGGTGGACGTGGAGGTAATGTTGTTTTCGTGGTAGACGAAGGCTTACGTACCTTGATGGATTTCCGTTATAACCGTCATTTCAAGGCTGATTCTGGTGAAAAAGGGATGACCAAAGGAATGCACGGACGTGGTGCAGAAGATCTTCGTGTTCGCGTACCACAGGGGACTACTGTACGTGATGCGGAAACAGGAAAAGTCATTACAGACTTGATTGAACATGGTCAGGAATTTATCGTGGCTCATGGCGGTCGAGGTGGTCGTGGAAATATCCGTTTTGCCACTCCCAAAAATCCTGCACCTGAAATCTCTGAGAATGGAGAGCCGGGTCAGGAACGTGAGTTGCAACTGGAATTGAAGATTCTAGCAGATGTTGGTCTAGTTGGTTTTCCATCAGTTGGGAAGTCAACTTTACTCAGTGTCATCACTTCAGCTAAACCTAAAATCGGTGCTTACCACTTTACGACCATTGTCCCTAATCTAGGTATGGTTCGTACGCAGTCAGGTGAATCTTTTGCAGTAGCAGATCTTCCAGGTTTGATTGAAGGGGCTAGTCAAGGGGTTGGTCTTGGAACCCAGTTTCTCCGTCATATTGAACGTACACGAGTTATCCTCCATGTCATCGATATGTCAGCTAGCGAAGGACGTGATCCTTATGAGGATTACCTTGCTATCAATAAGGAATTAGAATCCTATAACCTTCGTCTCATGGAACGTCCACAGATTATCGTGGCCAACAAGATGGATATGCCTGAAAGTCAGGAAAATCTTAAAACTTTCAAGGAAAAGTTAGCAGCAAACTACGACGAGTTTGAGGAACTTCCAGCCATCTTCCCAATTTCTGGATTGACCAAGCAAGGCTTGGCGACTCTTTTGGACGCGACAGCCGAGTTGTTAGACAAGACTCCAGAATTCCCAATTTATGATGAATCCGATATGGAAGAAGAGGCTTACTATGGCTTTGACGAGGAAGAAAAAGCCTTTGAGATTAGTCGTGATGATGATGCGACATGGGTACTTTCTGGTGAAAAACTCATGAAACTCTTTAACATGACCAACTTTGACCGTGACGAATCGGTCATGAAGTTTGCCCGTCAGCTTCGTGGTATGGGGGTTGATGAAGCCCTTCGTGCGCGTGGAGCCAAAGATGGCGATTTGGTCCGAATTGGTAAATTTGAATTTGAATTTGTAGACTAGGAGATTGATATGGGAGATAAACCGATATCATTCCGAGATGCAGATGGCAATTTTGTTTCTGCAGCAGATGTATGGAATGAAAAGAAACTAGAAGAATTATTTAATCGTCTCAATCCTAAACGCGCTCTTCGATTGGCGCGTACAAAGAAAGAAGAAACACAGTCAAAGAAATAAACAATTCCCGTGATCTTTTAATCACGGGATTTGTTTTATTCACTAAAGAAAAATGGTGGCGCATATTTTTTAAGACTCTCAAAACAAGCCTGCGCTTTTGTAGCATCTTCACAGATAATCATGCAGACATCGTCTCCACAAAGAGTTGCAACGACATCTGGAAAGGCCAAGGAATCAATTACAGATCCAAATGATTGGGCTAAACCGGGTAAAGTTTTCAAAATAACTTGGTGTTGCACCGGACGCAACATAACAAGAGCATCTTCCATATAGTTTTCAAGACGTTTTTCCCATTTGGAGATAGACCCTGTATTTAGCACATAGTAAGAATTATCCTCTTCGCGCACTTTTGAAAGGTTCATGGTTTTGATATCGCGTGATAGAGTAGCCTGAGTCACTTGGATATCATTTTCCGCTAATAAGGCTTGTAATTCAGCTTGTGTATGGATTTTGTTTTTTGAAACGAGGGCGCGGATAAGTTGGTGTCTGTGTTCTGATTTGTTCATAAAGTAAGTACTCCTTTTACAAGGTACAGTAGCGTGGACTGAACGATAACGTCAGTCGGGTGGTAGGCGGTATTGTCACGTATGATGATTTCGCAGTCAGTAGGATAAAGAACTAGATGGAGAGATTCTCCTTCTTTTAACTTTGTCACTAGTTGCGTGCAGATAAACTGGGTAGCAATCCGTTCATCTACATTGATGTTCTTTAATGACAGTGAATCATTCAATTTGGGTAGCTTTTTGTCACGGCGTTTTGTGAATTCACTCTAAATGTTAATTCACAGAGATTTCCAACATGTGGTCTAGTAGCGTATATGATAAATGGTTACACATGTTGGTTAGAGGGGGGAGTATCTTCTGCCCAAGTTCCATCTAGAGGTTTCTAAATAACTCTTATTTGAACTGGTTTTGATACGAAGTTTATGTTTGATTCGACTGTTCAAGTGGAAACCCTTGGTTATAAGAAGTTCAATGGTCAATTTGATTGACTTTTCCTTTGAATACTTCCACATTGAAAGTCTGGTACATTATACCTTTTGACAAGGTAGGATAAGACTAGACTGTGCTAAATCAACAGTCAACTGATAGTCTGTATTATCTCGAATTGTAATCTCAAAGTCTGTTGTGTAGAGAACCAAACGGAGAGTATCTCCTTCTTTAAGTTTGTAGATAGTTGGTTGAAGCTCTAGCTTGAAGTCCATCCATTCATTTGGTTGGATTTCTTCAATCGTCAAGAGATTGGTTCGATTTTGAAGATTAAGGTAACCTTTGGTGATGACACGTTGGGCACTTGGATTGAATGGCAGTTCGCAGAGATTTTCAAGCATGTGGTAGCGACCGTTGTCAATGGTTCTAGCACTTAAAACCGCTGGATAAGGCTGTAGATATTTCTTTTGTCCAAGTTCTAACAGTTGGGCTGATAATAAGCCCTTGTTTGTACTCGATTTGACACGAAGTTTCAACTCCACTCGCCCATTTAAGTGAATGTCTTGACTTACTGGAAGGTCAATGGTGATCTGATTGGCTTTACCTTGGTAAAGTTCAGTGTTAAAGGTCTGGTAAGTCTTGCCATAACGATCAAAATCTTTTTGATCATAATGGTTTTGAATCACTTTTTCATCATTACCAAGAGAGAAGGTATGCAGTTCATCCTGTTTGCCAAAGTTATCAAGACCTTGCCATCTTTGCGGTTCGGTATTGTCCTGCCAGATAACAGTCGGAAGTTGATAGCCTGAGTCAAGTCCTAGCAATTTCATACTTAACAAGGCATTCATGGACTCGCGGAAGTCGATCGACTGCCAGTTGTTCATATAGACATGGGCACCATGATGGAAAAAGAGGTGCTTATTGATATGGCTAGGAAGGGCATGAAACATCTGGTAAACATGAAGAGGTTTGACGTTCCAATCCTGGGAACCATGCGTAAAGACGACCTCAGCTTGAACCTTGTGAGCATTGAGCAGATAGTTGCGGTCATGCCAAAACTGATTGTAGTCACCAGTCTTGCGATCGAGTTTCTCTTTAACCTTTTCTAAGTCTGCTTGATGAGCTTCATTGCCACGAATATAGTCACCAGCTTGGAGGTTGCGGGAGTAGGTCAGTTCAGCAAGTGAGTCAAAATCCTCACCCGGATAACCACCTGGGCTGGTTACTAGACCATTTTCCCGATAGTAGTTGTACCAAGAGGAAATACCTGCTTCTGCGATGATGACTTCTAAGCCATCAACACCAGTGGTGGCGAGACCATTGGACATGGTACCTAGATAAGAAATACCTGTTGTTGCGACTTTGCCGTTTGACCAGTCAGCTTTGACCTCACGATTCCGCATGTGATCAGTAAAGGCGCGACAACGACCATTAAGCCAATCAATGACATTTTTATAAGCTTCAATCTGCTGGTAGTCACCATTGGTCATGAGCCCTTGGGAATCCCTGGTACCAACACCCGATACATAGAGATTGGCAAATCCACGTGGGAGGAAGTAGTCATTTAGAGTATATGAGCTATTGATATGAGATAGCTTTTCTTCAGCTTCTGAGACGACTTCTGCTTGACCATGAGGTTCAACTAAATTCAGCTTAGGTTCCTCAAGTTCAATGGTGTGGGGCAGTTTGACCTCAAGCTCCCCTTCCATTTTGTAGAGAGCCTTGTCACTGGCTTTGTCGTTGGTCCCTTGGTGATAAGGGCTGGCAGTCATAAGAGCAGGTACTTGACCATCATAACGCGGGCGAATAATGCTGACCTTGACTAAGTCAGGGAGACCGTCGTTATCAGTATCCACACGACTCTCGACATACAAGACTTCACGAATGACATCATGAGTAGTGAAGGTTGCCAAGCTCTTACCGTTAAAGTAGTGGTAGTGATTATCTTCTGAAATGAGTCCATCACTAACAAGCTGATCGATGAGCGTATTTCCTTTTTTCGTTCGCGTATTGAGTAACTGATAAAGATTTTCAATGAGATCTCCATAAACAATAGGAAAACCAGTTTCTTTACGAAACTGTTCGGCATCCTCAAAGTCAACAAGATAGCTAAATCCTAAAAGTTGAAAAACTACTGTGTAGAAAATCTCCGCAGTTAACTCACGGTCTGACTGGAAAAAAGTTACTAAATCTGTTTCTTTATCCGCAGCCAAAGTCGACAAGGCATAATCCGTGTTAGAATAAGTGAAAAAACTCCAACGAATGAAATCTTCAAACTGTCTTTTTAAGGACAGTTGGGGTGACAGCTTTAGACCAAGACCTTCTAATTCCTCAAATCGTTGAGAACTAGTGGTTGGTTGATAGCTGAATTGATTAAAACGCATGTTTCTCTCCTTTGAAAACAACTAAATTTATTATATCAAAAAAGAGGGAAAAATGGAATAAATAAACTTAAATGAAATAAATTTCTTAAACCAGCATATCTATTTGGTAAGTTATTATAAAATACTGAATAAATACTATAGAAGTAAGCCTTTTTCTAGAGATTTTTATATGTAAAACTGCATATAACTCCTATCTTTATTATTCTTCGTTTGGTATAAATATATCTAAATTTACATTTAAAACTATTATATAATATTAATTTTTA
>URCN01000105.1:0-5326 GCA_900546335.1 uncultured Streptococcus sp. | reverse complement strand
AGATTGCTGATGCAGGTTCAGCAGAATACGCAAAAGTGAAGCCACACAAGGTTATCGGTGCTATGAAAGTCTTCTCAGACCCACGCTTCAACATCGATGTTTTGAAAGTGGAAGTTCCAGTCAATGTGAAATACGTTGAAGGCTTTGGTGATGGAGAAGTCGTTCATACACGCGAAGAAGCAGCAGCCTTCTTCAAAGCTCAAGACGAAGCAACAAATCTTCCTTACATCTACTTGAGTGCGGGTGTATCAGCTAAACTCTTCCAAGAAACGCTTGTCTTTGCCCACGAATCAGGCGCAAACTTCAACGGCGTTCTTTGCGGCCGTGCAACTTGGGCTGGATCAGTTGAAGCCTACATCAAAGACGGTGAGGCAGCAGCTCGTGAATGGCTTCGCACAACTGGATTTGAGAACATTGATGAGCTCAATAAGGTTCTTCAAACAACAGCGACTTCATGGAAAGAACGTGTGGAAGCATAAAACAAGTATAGAAGAATCCCTTTTTGTTAAGAAAATACTCAAGTTTTTCTGACAAAGGATTCTGAAAATAGAAACTACAACCATAGATGGTGAGACACTCTCTATGGTTTGTTTACTTAAGAGAAATGGATCAAAGGAGAGAAGAATGAAAGCATACACAGAGCGTGTATTTGGAAATCATGAGGGCAAGGATGTCTTGGCTTATCGCTTTGAGACTGCTGGTGGTTACCAGCTTGAAGTTATGACTTATGGTGCGACCATCTTGCGCTATGTCACACCCGACAAGGCTGGAAATTTTGCTAATGTTATCCTAGGATTTGATGATTTTGCTAGCTATGTAGGCAATAGTCCCAAGCATGGAGCAAGTGTAGGTCCTGTAGCGGGCCGTATTGCAGGTGCGACATCTGAGCTCAATGGCCAGACCTATAATCTTGAAGTCAACAACGCTAGCAACTGTAACCACAGTGGTTCAACAGGTTGGGATTCGAGTTTGTTTGAATTGGTCGAAGTGAGCGACCATGGCTTAACCCTCTACACAGAGCGTACAGATGGGACAGGAGGATTCCCTGGTAATCTCAATATCTGGATCAGCTATCATTTGGAAGAAAGTGGTGCCTACGAAGTCAGCTATAAGGTAACGACTGATCAGGATACGCTGGTCAATCCAACTAATCATAGCTACTTCAACTTGTCTGGTGATTTCACGCAGACAATTGACCGCCATGTCTTCCAGCTAAATACGGAGGGCATTTACCCAATCGCTCCGGACGGTGTTCCGGCAAAGGCTCCAGATGCCAATCGCGATGTGGTTAAACACATCTACAATGGAGCTTTGCTGAAGGACATCTTTGCAGAGGAAGATGAGCAAATCCAGTTGGTATCTGGTTTGGATCACCCATTTGCTCTTCCTGCCGGTCATGACAATGCTGGTTTCCTTTATGACCAAAACTCAGGTCGTTTCCTGCTGTTCAAGACAGAGGCCCCTTGCTTTGTGGTCTACACAGCAAACTTTGTAGATGAGAGTGTCATCATAGCTGGTCAGCCAATGCTGCAACACAATGGGATTGCCCTTGAAGCGCAAGCTTTACCAGATGCCATTCACAGTGACCTCAAAGACCAAGTCATTCTCAAAGCAGGGGAAACTTTCACAAGCAAAACTCGTTATGAGCTTGTTGTAAAATAAAAAGAAGAGCTGGTTCCCAGCTCTTTTGAGTTGTCTTCGTTGACATTTTATCTCAATAGTGTATAATTGATGTAATTAATAAAGTTACAACAAATAAAAGGAGACACCCTATGACTTATGCATACCAAAGCCACATTTACCTAGCAGAGGCTGTTTTAAATGTCAAGGATTTAACGAGTCAAACGGCTTTTTATCACCAGATTATTGGCTTGGAGATTTTATCCCAAACAGAGACAGAAGCGATTTTGGGACTTGGTCGAAAAGCCTTGGTTCACTTGATTCAGGCAGAAAAGTCTGGCGAAGTAAGGGAGCATTATGGGCTCTACCATCTGGCGATTTTGTTGCCGACACGAAAAGCCTTGGCAGATGTCTTGAAACACCTAAGTGACTTGCGGATTCCTCTAGTCGGGGGTGCAGATCATGGATACAGTGAGGCTCTTTATCTAGAGGATTTGGAAGGAAATGGCATTGAACTCTACCGTGATAAGCCAGTGTCTTCATGGGATATTCGAGAAGACGGCCGCATTATCGGTGTGACCGAAGCCCTTGCGGCACAGGATATCTATGATTTAGGAGAAAAGGTGGATCCCTTTATCCTAGCTGAAGGGACGAGAATGGGGCATATCCATCTATCGGTGAAGGATAGTCGTGCGGCGAGCCAGTTTTATCAAAAGGTGTTAGGATTAGAAGATAAATTTAGCATCCCTAGTGCTAGTTGGATAGCGGCTGGTCAGTACCATCACCACCTGGCTGTCAACGAATGGGCTGGAAAAGGGTTGGCTCCGCGTGAGCAAGGCTTGCCAGGCTTGGCCTATTATGTCCTTGAGGTCGAAAGCAAGGAAGAACTCTTGAACATCGTTAAGCAAGCACAAGAGCTAGAAGCACTGATCAAGTGGTTACATTCGAGTGAGTTGGATTTGGTAGATCCAGATGGGATTGTGACCCGCATTCGCTTGGCACGATGAGATGTGAAAAACACATCATAGACATAGAAAAAGGCGGACAAGCTCGCATTCTGTTTTTAGAATGCGGACTTGTCCGTTTTTTTATGAAATGACGAAACCTTTCTTGGATCTAGCAAAGGTATCTGCCGGGGATATTTTCCCTTTTCTGGGGGTTCATGCTATAATACTAATAAACTTTTCTTTCTCTAGGAAGGCAAACGCCGAAAATCGGCTAGAATGCTGGCAATCGTCGTCACGATGCTTTTTAGAGAAAGTAGGACTCTGTTTGAACATCCGTATTGAGTTTAGGAGACGGGAAATAAGATGGACACAAGTGTAAAAAATTTAATCAGTATGGGCCCTCTGGAGGACTCTTTTATCTATTATGATTTGGGGAATCAAGTATTCTACAGTGCAAAACAAGGCATGAATTATTCAGCCATTGCAGCCCCTATTGCAATCTATTCCTTGCAACGGCTGTCGAAGTTGCTCAACCAAACCTTTGGAGATGTCTCCTCCCTTTTCAATCTGATTTTCTTTATCTTGATGTCTTTGTTTTTGGTTTTCGGGACCATTTTCCTTGCCAAAACTACCCGACGCAACATGAAGACAGATAGATTTAGAAAAGTCCGGCTGACAAAAGCTAATATCAAAACACTTAGGAGAAAATCTAGGGCGTTGACAGTAGTTGGCTACATTTTTGTTTTAATAACGATTTTTTCAGCCTATCGTTATCTGGCTGTTTCTGATTTTCAGTTTTTACTTATGTACATGTTAGGGATTGGTATTCTTACATATATGGTCTATGATTTTCAGATGAAAACGCGCAAACGACTGTTCAAGGAGCTGATGGAGATATTACAGGACGATAGCCGAGGAAAAGAGGGAGAAATGTAAGATGAGAAAAATCATTTATATAGGCCAAGGATGCCAGCAATCCGTCTACTATAACACAAAGACGAGAGAGGCTTTAGCGACAGAATCTAGCGCCTCGTCAGAAACCGACGGTGCCATCAGTTCAAAGAAATCCAAGTGGCCTTGGGTTGTCTTCTTTGCTTTCTTGCTAGTTGCTATTATCGGTATTTGGATTCGTTCCTTGATAGCACCCTTTAGATTGAGTGAGTGGATGGCGCCTATCCATCTAGCCGCTATCCTTTTCGTTTTTATCGGAAGTGTTTATGGATTTGAAAAACTGTTCTACAGTGGGGCTAAGTCGCTTGTCCCAGCAAGTGAAGAACAGTTTAAAGATGCGGTTGAAAGTAGTACTTTTTGGAGGAAGTCACCAGATAAGGAACCAACAGTCGATAAAATCATCTTGTATCTATTTGCTGTTCTCGTTCTTCTATTTGTTTTTGTTATTGTTGTGTTCTTTGCCATACCTGGGACCTTCATTCCCTACTATGAACATGAATGGTTTGAGCCGTCCATGTTCATGGTGCCAATAGGAGCAACGATCGTCCCAATTAGTGTCGTACTGCTCTTATTCCAAAACAACCCTATCCGCTGGCTCTTAGCCGTACGAAAATACAAGCAGGGGAAAGTATTATTTGGGGAAGAGAAGTAAGAAGAGGATAAGATGAAAGAAAAGTATGTTGAGTTTTTAAATATGGCAGTTGTGGATACTAGTCCTATAAAGCGTTTTGATATTATATAAATCACTGATGAGGGAAGATAATGAAAATAATAATGAAATCAAAATTTGTTCAAGTCATGTTTCTTGCACTCACTGTCATAGGGCTATACTTTGCTTATCAGGCATATCGCAGGCATGAACTTACTCAGTTTGTCATGTGGAGTCCAAGGGCAAAAATTGCGCGTTATGAATTCATGGATGACAACAAGGCAGTAGCGATTGAGTGGGATAATGATGCGGAGTTAAAAGATGCGGAAGAGGCTAAGAAATATGATTCGCGTGTCAATGTAGAAAAAATGACGAGAGTTAATGGAGAACGCTATATCATCCAACAAAGTTATAAGTTAAAATCAGCCACGTATAAGTATTGGATTCTTGAAGAAGATGCGGTTCCATATTTGAAAAGTAATATTCCAGAGCAGGGAGAGTACTGGTTGTTAGACGTCTATGATACGAAAGATGGGACAATCAAACAAAAAACCTATGACGTATTTAAGATGGTAAGAGAATATAATAAGGATTATATTCCAAGAAGAGTTCGTGACGTTAATTATTTCTTGTATACGGAACAAGGAAAAACTTACTTACCAATTAGTATGGCTATTGGTCAACAGCCAGAAATGAAAATGGAAACTGGGCTTATTGATATAGAGGATGGAAAGATAGTAGCAACTACTCCATCTGGTAAAACTTCCAAAGATCTTTATAACGATAAGAAAGAATCATACAAACCGAAGTTAGATGATATTCTTATTTCGAATAATAAATTTTCAAGCGAAAAGTTTGCCTTTGTCTTATCTAACTTTGGTTTTAAAGAACCAGTAGAAAAATCCCAATACCTGTCCTTGTCAAGCAAATATCCAAAGGTGTTTGATATATTAAGCAAAGGGGTGTTGTCTGAACTAGATTTTCTTGGAGAAGAAGATGTTCGTTTTGAAATCTCTCTCTTAAAGCTGGTTCTTCCAGAGGGTACAAATATTTTTAAGGATATCACCATTCCAGCAGCTAGTTCGAAAGATGGACAGGAACATTTGGTTCAAAGCGAAGAAGAGTTCTTACAATATTATAAATCCAGTACGGAGGAAGA
>URCN01000104.1:0-5456 GCA_900546335.1 uncultured Streptococcus sp. | reverse complement strand
ATTCAGAAACGCTTGCTTGAGAGTATAGGTTTTGAATGTCGTTACTTGATGGAGCAGTATCAGTCAGGTCTGAAGAATGGAAACTGGTTGGATTCTCTCGAACACTTGCGCCAACATTTTTCAGAGTTAGCTCTCCCAGAGTATAGAGAAATGGCAAACTTTTTCACCTCGGACCGTGAATTTTGGCTTGCTCCAGCAGAGAAATCGAGTAAGGATGTCTTGATTTGTTCAAGCAAAAAAGGCCGCTTTATACTAGCAGACCTATTGCCAGAAGATTGTAGACTTCTAGGAGTATCTGCCACTCTTGAAATCAGCAATCGGGTTTCCTTAGCAGATTTACTGGGATTCCCAGATGCTCCACTTGTTAGGCTTGATGTAGCAAAGCAGGAGCAACAAGAAATCTATCTAATTGATGGCTTTCCTCTTGTGACAGAAGTTTCGCCTGCTGACTATGCTAGTGAAGTGACTTCTGTCATTCGAAGGTTACAAGCCTTTCAAGAACCCTTATTGGTTTTGTTTACCTCAAAAGAGATGTTGCTGGCAGTTTCGGATCTGCTAGACCAACCGCATCTAGCTCAGTATAAAAATGGAGAACCAAGCCAACTGAAAAAACGTTTTGAAAAAGGTGAACGTCAGATATTGCTTGGAACAGGTAGTTTCTGGGAAGGAGTTGATTTTTCAACCCATCCATTTGTACTTCAAGTGATTCCGAGATTGCCTTTCCAAAACCCCCAAGAACCGTTAACCAAAAAATTAAACCAAGAACTGCGTCAAGAAGGGAAGAATCCTTTCTATGATTATCAGTTGCCGATGGCGATCATTCGGCTAAAACAAGCATTAGGTCGTACTGTTAGACGGCCTGACCAAGGTTCGGTTGCTGTAATCTTAGACAGTCGTGTCGTCAGCAAGCGCTATGGCAAACAAATTGCCCAAACCATGTCAAAAGAAAGAACGGTTAGGGTTCTTGCTAGAGAACAGCTAGAGTCTGCAGTAGCAGATTTTCTCCAATCTCGTCGCAATAGAATGAAAGAAAAATTCCAGAAAGAGAAAAGGTAAAAAATATGAAACGTTCCTTCGACTCTCGAGTCGATTATAGCCTCCTCCTACCAGTGTTTTGTTTACTGGTGATTGGAGTAGTGGCCATTTATATAGCAGTTAGTCATGACTATCCAAATAATGTATTGCCAATTCTAGGTCAGCAAATCGCTTGGATTTCCTTGGGCCTTGTCATTGGTTTTGTGGTCATGTTCTTTAATACCGAGTTTTTATGGAAGGTGACTCCCTATCTTTATGGGCTAGGGCTAGCTTTGATGGTCCTACCTCTTGTTTTCTACAACCCAAATCTTGTAGCGTCAACAGGTGCCAAGAACTGGGTATCAATCGGTGGAACGACACTTTTCCAGCCATCGGAGTTCATGAAGATTTCCTATATCTTGATGTTGGCTCGTGCCATTGTAAGATTCACTCAAAAACACAAGGAATGGCGACGGACTATTCCCTTGGATTTCCTATTGATTGGTTGGATGATTGCCTTTACCATACCAGTCTTGATCCTCTTAGCCCTACAAAGTGACTTGGGGACTGCCTTGGTCTTTGTAGCTATTTTTTCCGGTATGGTTCTCCTTTCAGGTGTTTCGTGGAAGATTATCATTCCTGTTTTTGCGACAGGGGTGACTGCAGTTGTAGGCTTCATGGCCATCTTTATAAGCAAGGATGGACGTGCCTTCTTGCATCAGATTGGGATGCCAACTTACCAGATCAACCGCATTTTGGCTTGGCTCAATCCCTTTGACTTTGCGCAAACAACGACTTACCAACAGGCGCAGGGACAAATTGCGATTGGAAGTGGTGGCTTGTTTGGACAAGGTTTCAATGTGTCCAATCTCCTCATTCCAGTACGTGAGAGCGATATGATTTTCACGGTGATTGCTGAGGATTTTGGCTTCATTGGTTCGGTCTTTGTGGTTGCCCTGTACTTGCTTCTCATCTATCGGATGTTGAAGATCACACTTAAGTCAAACAACCAGTTCTACACCTATATCTCGACTGGTTTTATCATGATGTTGCTCTTCCATATCTTTGAAAATATTGGTGCCGTGACAGGCTTACTTCCTTTGACGGGGATTCCTCTGCCTTTCATTTCTCAAGGAGGATCCGCAATTATTAGTAACCTCATCGGTGTCGGTCTTCTCTTGTCTATGAGTTACCAGACCAATCTAGCAGAAGAGAAAAGTGGAAAAGTTCCATTCAAACGAAAGAAAGTCGTCCTAAAACAAATCAAATAAGGAGGCCATTATGGCAAAAGTAGCAGTTATTTTAGCCCAGGGTTTTGAAGAAATCGAAGCCTTGACAGTAGTCGATGTCTTGCGTCGAGCTAACATTTCCTGTGATATGGTAGGATTTGAAGAGCACGTGACAGGATCACATGGCATTCAGGTAAAAGCCGACCGTATCTTTGATGGTGATTTGTCTGACTATGACTTGGTAGTTCTTCCAGGTGGCATGCCAGGATCAGCTCACCTACGGGATAATCCAGCCCTCATTTCTGAGATTAAAGCCTTTGACCAAGCTGGAAAGAAAATTGCAGCTATCTGTGCAGCCCCAATCGCTCTTCATCAAGCAGGTGTCCTGAAAGACAAGCACTTTACTTGTTATGACGGAGTTCAGGAGCAAATTACTGATGGAATTTATCAAAAGCAAACAGTGGTTGTTGATGGCAATCTAACGACTAGTCGAGGACCGTCGACTGCCCTTGCTTTTGCCTATGAGTTGGTAGAGCAATTGGGAGGAGATGCCGAAAGTTTACGAGACGGCATGCTCTATCGAGATGTCTTTGGAAATCAACAGTAAGACGAGAGTTCGGCTCTCGTTTTTTACTTGGAAAAATCTAGGAAATCATCGCTTTTTTCATAAAAAAATGGTATAATGAAGGGTATGAAATATCACGACTATATATGGGATTTAGGTGGTACCCTATTGGATAATTATGAGACTTCTACTGCAGCCTTTGTAGAAACCTTAGCCCAATACGGAATAGAGCAAGAACACGACCGAGTCTACGAAGCTTTGAAGGTTTCGACAGCTTTTGCCATCGAGAAGTTTGCACCAGATATCGAGGATTTTTTAGAGAACTATAAAGAAAATGAAGCGCGTGAGCTAGAACATCCAGTTTTGTTTGAGGGAATTCCAGAATTACTCAAAGACATTTCGGACAAGGGTGGTCGCCATTTCTTGGTTTCTCATCGAAATGACCAAGTACTAGAACTTCTTGCTAAGACCCAGATAGCCAACTACTTCACCGAGGTGGTGACTGCCAGTTCTGGCTTTAAACGGAAACCAGATCCTGAGTCCATGATTTATTTACGTGATAAATATCATATTACATCTGGTTTGGTCATTGGTGACAGAAATATTGATGTAGAAGCAGGTAAAGCTGCTGGCTTAGATGCCTATCTTTTTAATAACGTTGCGACATTGAGACAAGCAATAGACATGTAAGAAAAGGGAAAAAATGACAGAAGAAATCAAAAATCAACAGGCACAGGATTATGATGCCAGTCAAATTCAAGTTTTGGAGGGACTTGAAGCTGTTCGTATGCGTCCAGGTATGTATATTGGATCAACTTCAAAAGAAGGTCTTCACCATCTAGTATGGGAAATCGTTGATAACTCAATTGACGAAGCCCTAGCTGGATTTGCCAGTCACATCCAAGTCTTTATAGAGCCAGATAATTCCATCACCGTTGTGGATGATGGGCGTGGAATTCCTGTTGATATTCAGGAAAAAACAGGACGTCCCGCTGTTGAGACCGTCTTTACAGTTCTTCACGCTGGAGGAAAATTCGGCGGTGGCGGATATAAGGTATCAGGTGGGCTCCACGGAGTAGGTTCATCAGTAGTAAACGCTCTTTCAACTCAACTAGATGTTCATGTTCACAAAAACGGTAAGATTCATTACCAAGAATACCGTCGTGGTCATGTTGTTGCTGATCTTGAGGTGGTTGGAGATACGGATAAAACGGGAACAACAGTTCACTTCACACCAGATCCAGAGATTTTTACAGAAACAACGACTTTTGATTTTGATAAATTAAACAAACGTATTCAAGAACTAGCCTTTTTGAACCGAGGTCTTCGAATCTCCATCACAGACAAGCGTGAAGGTCTCGAACAGACTAAACATTACCACTATGAGGGTGGGATTGCTAGCTACGTTGAATATATCAACGAGAACAAGGATGTGATCTTTGATACACCAATCTACACAGACGGTGAAATGGATGATATCACAGTTGAAGTAGCCATGCAGTACACAACGGGTTACCACGAAAACGTCATGAGTTTCGCCAATAACATTCACACCCATGAAGGTGGAACACATGAGCAAGGTTTCCGTACAGCGCTGACACGTGTTATCAATGATTATGCTCGCAAGAATAAGCTACTAAAAGACAATGAAGATAACCTAACAGGGGAAGATGTCCGTGAAGGCTTGACTGCTGTTATCTCAGTTAAGCATCCAAATCCGCAGTTTGAAGGACAAACCAAGACCAAACTGGGGAACAGTGAAGTAGTTAAGATCACTAACCGTCTCTTTAGCGATGCTTTTTCTGATTTCCTCATGGAGAATCCGCAGATTGCCAAGCGCATCGTGGAAAAAGGAATTTTAGCTGCCAAGGCTCGTGTGGCTGCCAAACGTGCGCGTGAAGTCACTCGCAAGAAATCTGGATTGGAAATTTCCAATCTTCCTGGAAAACTAGCAGACTGTTCTTCAAATAACCCTGCTGAAACCGAACTCTTCATCGTCGAAGGAGACTCGGCTGGTGGATCAGCCAAATCTGGTCGGAACCGTGAGTTCCAGGCTATCCTTCCAATTCGTGGTAAAATCTTGAACGTTGAAAAAGCTAGCATGGATAAAATTCTTGCCAACGAAGAAATTCGAAGCCTTTTCACAGCCATGGGAACAGGATTTGGGGCAGAATTTGATGTCACTAAGGCTCGTTACCAAAAACTCGTTTTGATGACCGATGCCGATGTTGATGGAGCCCACATTCGAACTCTCTTACTGACTCTGATTTACCGCTATATGAAACCAATCTTAGAGGCTGGTTATGTCTACATTGCCCAACCGCCAATTTACGGAGTAAAAGTTGGAAGTGAGATCAAAGAATACATCCAGCCTGGTGCGGATCAAGAAATTAAACTCCAAGAAGCCTTAGCACGTCATAGTGAAGGGCGTTCAAAACCAACGATCCAACGATATAAAGGTTTGGGAGAAATGGATGACCACCAATTGTGGGAAACTACCATGGATCCTGAACATCGCTTGATGGCGCGTGTTTCGGTAGATGATGCTGCCGAAGCAGATAAAATCTTTGATATGTTGATGGGGGATCGAGTAGAACCTCGTCGCGAATTTATCGAAGAAAACGCTGTTTATAGTACACTTGACGTCT
>URCN01000103.1:0-5475 GCA_900546335.1 uncultured Streptococcus sp. | reverse complement strand
ATCAGCCAACCGATTTATGTGAAGAAACCGGCTATCAAGTTGGAAGGTACAGAGGTTCTCAAGGTCATTATCGACAAATACCCGAGTAAGAAACATGATTTCTTTGTCGCTAGTGTTCTCGATGTGGTCGGACACTCGACTGATGCTGGAATTGACGTTCTTGAAGTCTTGGAATCCATGGATATTGTTTCAGAATTTCCAGAAGCTGTTCTCAAGGAGGCAGAAAGTGTACCAGAAGCTCCGTCTCAAAAGGATATGGAAGGTCGTCTGGACCTGAGAGATGAAATCACCTTTACCATTGACGGCGCGGATGCCAAGGACTTGGACGACGCAGTTCACATTAAGCCTTTGAAAAATGGCAATATGGAACTCGGAGTTCACATCGCGGATGTTTCCTACTATGTGACAGAGGGTTCTGCACTTGACAAGGAAGCCCTTAACCGCGCGACTTCTGTTTATGTGACAGACCGTGTAGTTCCAATGCTTCCAGAACGACTGTCAAATGGTATCTGCTCTCTCAATCCTCAAGTAGATCGCTTGACCCAGTCTGCCATTATGGAAATTGATAAACATGGTCGTGTGGTTCATTACACCATTACCCAAACTGTTATCAAGACAAGTTTTCGTATGACCTATAGCGCTGTCAATGACATCCTGGCTGGCGATGAGGAAAAGAGACAAGAGTTTAAGAAAATTGTTCCTAGTATCGAGTTAATGGCCAAGCTTCATGAAAGGCTAGAAAGCATGCGTGAGAAACGTGGTGCCCTTAATTTTGATACCAGTGAAGCTAAGATTCTGGTGGATAAAAAAGGCAAGCCTGTGGATATCGTCCTTCGTCAGCGTGGTGTTGCCGAGCGGATGATCGAGTCCTTCATGTTGATTGCTAATGAAACGGTTGCCGAGCACTTTAGCAAGCTGGACCTACCTTTCATCTATCGAATCCACGAGGAGCCCAAGGCTGAAAAAGTTCAGAAGTTTATTGACTATGCTTCAAGCTTTGGCTTGCGCATTTATGGGACTGCCAGTGAGATTAGCCAGGAGGCGCTTCAAGATATCATGCGTGCTGTTGAGGGAGAACCCTATGCGGATGTATTGTCCGTGATGCTTCTCCGTTCTATGCAACAGGCTCGCTATTCTGAGCATAATCACGGTCACTATGGACTAGCGGCCGACTATTACACTCACTTTACCAGCCCAATTCGTCGTTATCCTGACCTTCTTGTTCACCGCATGATTCGGGACTACGGCCGTTCTAAGGAAATAGCCGAGCATTTTGAGCAAGTGATTCCAGAGATTGCAACCCAGTCTTCTAACCGTGAGCGTCGTGCTGTCGAGGCAGAGCGTGAAGTCGAATCCATGAAAAAGGCTGAGTATATGGAAGAATACGTTGGTGAAGAGTACGATGCGGTTGTGTCTAGCATCGTTAAATTTGGTCTCTTTGTTGAATTGCCAAACACAGTCGAAGGCTTGATTCACATTACCAATTTGCCTGAATTTTATCATTTTAATGAACGGGATTTGACTCTCCGTGGGGAGAAATCAGGAACAACCTTCCGTGTAGGTCAGCAGATTCGCATTCGAGTTGAAAGAGCCGATAAGATGACAGGTGAGATTGATTTCTCTTATATTCCAAGTGAGTTTGATGTCATCGAAAAGGGCTTGAAACAAGCTGGTCGCAGAGACAGGGGTCGTGGTTCAAGTCGTCGTTCGGATAAGAAGGAAGACAAGAGAAAATCAGGGCGCTCAAATGATAAGCACAAGCATTCACAAAAAGATAAAAAGAAAAAAGGCAAGAAACCTTTTTACAAAGAAGTAGCTAAGAAAGGAGCCAAGCATGGCAAAGGGCGAGGGAAAGGTCGTCGCACAAAATAAAAAGGCGCACCACGACTATACAATCGTAGATACGCTAGAGGCAGGAATGGTCCTGACCGGAACTGAAATTAAGAGCGTTCGAGCTGCTCGAATCAATCTCAAGGACGGCTTTGCCCAAGTAAAAAATGGGGAAGTCTGGCTGAGCAATGTTCATATCGCTCCTTACGAAGAGGGTAATATCTGGAACCAGGAACCAGAACGCCGTCGTAAACTCCTGCTCCATAAGAAGCAAATTCAAAAATTGGAACAAGAGACCAAAGGGACAGGAATGACCCTTGTTCCCCTCAAAGTCTATCTCAAAGATGGCTATGCCAAGCTTCTTTTAGGACTTGCTAAAGGGAAGCATGACTATGACAAACGGGAGTCGATCAAGCGTCGTGAACAAAACCGCGACATCGCGCGTGTGATGAAAGCTGTCAACCAGCGTTAAGAAGAGGAAGTAAAATGGAAAAATTAATTGCCTATAAACGGATGCCCTTGTGGAATAAACAGACCATGCCTGAAGCAGTTCAGCAAAAGCACAATACCAAAGTCGGCACTTGGGGAAAAATTACTGTCTTAAAGGGGGCACTCAAGTTTATTGAGTTGACAGAAGATGGTGAGGTTCTAGCTGAGCATCTCTTTGAGGCGGGAGCAGACAATCCCATGGCGCAACCGCAAGCCTGGCACCGAGTGGAAGCTGCCACTGATGATGTAGAATGGTACTTGGAATTTTATTGTAAACCTGAGGATTATTTCCCTAAGAAATACCAGACCAATCCAGTCCATTCAGAGGTCCTAGAGGCTATGCAGACGGTGAAACCAGGAAGAGCCTTGGATTTGGGTTGTGGTCAAGGACGTAACTCTCTCTTTCTTGCACAGAATGGTTTTGATGTGACAGCTGTGGATCAAAATGAATTGTCCCTTGAAATCTTGCAAAGCATTGTGGAACAAGAGGATCTAGAAATGCCTGTCGGACTTTATGATATCAATTCAGCCAGCATTAGACAAGACTATGATTTCATCGTATCGACAGTTGTTCTGATGTTCCTACAAGCGGACCGCATTCCAGCTATTATCCAAAATATGCAGGAGCACACCACGGTCGGTGGTTACAATCTTATCGTCTGTGCCATGGATACGGAGGATTATCCTTGCTCGGTTAACTTCCCATTCACCTTTAAAGTAGGGGAGTTGGCGGACTACTACAAGGATTGGGAATTGGTCAAGTATAATGAAAACCCAGGACATCTGCACCGTCGTGATGAAAATGGCAATCGCATTCAACTACGCTTTGCGACTATGTTAGCCAAAAAAGTCAAGTAAATCAAACATATACAAGCGAATAGTAACCGATTTGCAAGGTTTCTATTCGTTTTTGTTTGCGTTGGTTGATTGGGGCGAGCAGGATTTTATGCTATACTAGAAGTAGGAAATCTGAGTAGTAGAACTGTATTGCTGATACTCTCAGCGCAAGAAAGTCTTTATGATGGAGGTGGTCGAATGACGAGTCTTTTGGTGGAATTGTATGATCGGCATGTATTGGAAAAGAATGTCTACCAAGCCTTTATCAGTGATTGTGACGAGATTCTCTTTCTTTCTTTGACAAAAATAAGCAATGAAGAGAAAGTCTCCCTCCGTCAGTTTATTCTTGATGAGGTGCACCATATCCAACGAGTGACCTTTCGTCAGCTAACTTTAGAACAATTAACAGATCAGTTAGATTATTGCCTAGCAGGTTACGACCAAGTCCTTCTCGATGTTTTTGGTGGGGATTCGCTACTAGCCTTATCTCTCTATCAATATGGCTTGGATCGGCAGCTCCCCATCGTTGCCATGGATGTCGAGCGGGGAAAACAATACAAGTGGGTAGCCAGTCAGTTAGAAAAAGAAGATTTGGACATTCCAACCCTAAGCATCCAACAGCTGATAGCTTTACGTGGTGGAAAAATGCTCAAATCAAAACGCCCTATCCACTCAGCTCAGCAAATTGCAGCCATCAAAAAGCTAGCCAGCTCGGCTATTGCCAATCCCGTCCACTGGTACCAAGTAACCCAATTTTTCTCTCTAGCTAAGACCAATGACCTGCATGCTGAGACAGAAAAGATACTGGAAAACAATGGCAGGTATTATCACTATCCAAAATCCCTTATTCCTTTACTTGTGGAAGCAGGGATGCTTTGTATTGAAAGCGAAGACAAGAAACGAGTAGCCTACAGCTTTCCAAGTCAAGAAGCTCAAGTCTTTTGCCGCAACAAGGGACATATTTTAGAGGTATATCTCTATCTCTTGGCACTTGAATCTCAGCTGTTTGATGAGTGCATGATAGGTGGTGAGATTGATTGGAATGGCATCTTTCCAGAGGCAGACAATGTTCAAAATGAGATTGATGTTATTCTGAGAAAGGGCCGCTCGATTACCTTTATCTCCTGCAAGATGACAGATTTATCAGTCGAAGCCATCAATGAACTAGAAGTCTATGCCAATCATTTTGCTGGGGAGAGTTGCCTCAAGTTAATTGTCTGTACGGGGAAAATCAATCCTGCTTATGCCAATCGTTGTCAGGAATACGGGGTGCTGGTCATTAGAAGTGAGCAGATTCCTAATCTCATTCCCATGCTAAAAAAATACTCTAAGAGACAAAAGAGATAAGAAATAATATCATGAAAGGCTGGATTCCAGTCTTTTTTACTTCTTTTTCGAATAGAAAAGAAAAGGAGGTAGACCATGTTTGTAGCCAGAGATGCCAAGGGAAATTTGGTAAATGCCCTCGAAAAAGATGTGATCAAGCAAGCCTATACTTGTCCAGCCTGTGGAGGCGGACTACGATTGCGCCAAGGACAGAGTATTCGAACGCACTTTGCCCATGAAAGATTAAGAGATTGTATGGCCATTTTTGAAAATGAAAGTCCAGAACACTTGGGCAACAAAGAGGCCCTTTATCACTGGGCCAAGAAGGACAGTCAGGTCGCCTTAGAATATAGTTTGCCCGAGATTCAGCAGATAGCGGATGTTCTTGTCAATGAGAAACTAGCTCTGGAGGTTCAGTGCAGTTCCTTGTCTCAAAAGCTTTTAGGCGATAGAAGTCAAGGCTACCGCAGTCAGGGATACCAAGTTATCTGGCTACTGGGAGAAAAACTCTGGTTAAAGGAGCGATTAAAACAATTGCAAAGGGGATTTCTCTATTTTAGTCAAAATATGGGTTTCTTTGTTTGGGAACTGGATCTCAAAAGGAAAATTTTGAGACTCAAATATCTTTTGCATCAGGACCTACGTGGAAAGCTTCATTTTCAGGTCAAAGAATTTCCCTATGGAAAAGGAAATCTCTTGGAAATCCTACGATTTCCTTATCAAAAACAAAAACTACCTCGTTTTGCAGTTGTGCAAGATTCCACTATCTGTCACTATATTCGCCAGCAGTTGTACTACCAAACGCCTTACTGGATGAAGAAGCAGGAGGAAGCTTATCATCAAGGAGACAATCTATTAAACCATCAACTGGACGACTGGTATCCCCAGGTCAGACCGATAGAGTCAGGTGATTTTTTGCAGATTGAAACGGATTTGGCTAGCTATTATAGAAATTTTCAGGCTTACTATCAAAAAAATCCGAAAAATAATTGC
>URCN01000102.1:0-5537 GCA_900546335.1 uncultured Streptococcus sp. | reverse complement strand
AAAATGAAATAAAATACAGTTTTTCCTTGACAAACGAAAACGAGAGGAGTATTATTTATACAATAATAAAGTATAAAAATAAAAGGAGGCTCTTCTATGAATAAAGTGAAGAAGGTGTTGATGACGATGTTTGGTTTGCTTATGTTCCCCTTATTATTTGCTTGTAGTAACACTCAATCCCAAGGTGTTGAAGCCATTAAGGCTAAAGGAAAATTGGTGGTGGCCCTAAATCCAGAGTTTGCTCCATTTGAATACCAGAAATTGGTCGATGGGAAAAATCAGATTGTAGGTTCAGATGTTGAGCTAGCCAAAGCCATCGCAAAGGAACTGGGTGTAGAAGTGGAGTTCTCTCCAATGAGTTTTGACAATGTACTTGCTAGTCTTGATTCAGGCAAGGCCGATCTTGCCATATCAGGTGTTTCTAATACGGAGGAGAGAAGTCAAGTTTACGATTTTTCAATTCCCTACTACACTTCGAAAAATAAGGTTATCGTAAGAAAATCTGAATTAACGAATTACCAATCAGTCAAGGATTTGGCTCAGAAAAAGGTTGGAGCGCAGAAAGGTTCTATCCAGGAAACTCTGGCTAAAGAAACCTTGCAGGATTCTTCTCTCGTTTCACTTCCTAAAAATGGAAATTTGATAACAGATTTAAAATCAGGGCAACTGGATGCGGTTATCTTTGAGGAACCAGTGGCAAAAGGATTTGTAGAGAATAATCCAGACCTAGCCATCGCTGAGTTTGATTTTGACAATGACAAGGAAGATTCCTACGCTGTTGCGATGAAAAAAGACAGTAAAGAATTAAAAGAGGCGGTGGACAAAACCATCCAGAAGTTGAAGGATTCTGGGGAGTTGGACAAGTTGATTGACGATGCTTTTAAAGCCTCTATCGAAAAATAGAAAGAAGGAAGAGAAATGAGTAAGGAAAAAGTCATTTTAGCCTATTCAGGTGGATTGGATACATCAGTTGCTATTACATGGTTAAAAAAAGACTATGATGTGATCGCTGTTTGTATGGATGTGGGTGAAGGAAAAGATTTGGAGTTCATCCACGATAAAGCTCTCAAGGTTGGGGCTGTTGAGTCTTATGTCATTGATGTTAAGGAAGAATTCGCTAATGACTATGTTTTAGTGGCCCTTCAGGCTCATGCCTACTATGAACAGAAGTATCCCTTGGTATCTGCTCTGAGTCGCCCTCTTATTTCAAAAAAACTCGTTGAAATAGCTCATCAGACGGGGGCAACCACAATTGCCCATGGTTGTACAGGTAAGGGAAACGACCAAGTTCGGTTTGAAGTCTCTATTGCAGCTTTGGATCCCAATTTAAAAGTAGTTGCGCCTGTTCGTGAGTGGAAATGGTCTCGTGAAGAAGAAATCCAATATGCCAAAGAAAACGGCGTCCCAGTTCCAGCTGACCTTGACAATCCTTACTCTGTCGATCAAAATCTTTGGGGACGCGCAAATGAATGTGGTGTCTTGGAAAACCCTTGGAACCAAGCGCCAGAAGAAGCATTTGGAATCACATCTTCGCCAGAAGAGGCGCCAGACAGTCCTGAATTTATTGACATTGAGTTTAGCTGTGGGGTACCCATCTCCCTCAATGGTGAGAAGATAAAAGTGGCGGATTTGATTCAAAAGCTCAATGAAATTGCAGGCAAACACGGTGTTGGTCGTATTGACCATGTGGAAAATCGCCTAGTTGGTATTAAGTCAAGAGAGATTTATGAGTGCCCAGGCGCTGTGACTTTATTGGCAGCTCATAAGGAGATTGAGGACTTGACTCTTGTGAGAGAAGTGGCTCATTTCAAACCTATTATCGAAAATGAGTTGTCCAATCTCATCTATAATGCCTTGTGGTTTAGCCCAGCAACTCAGGCTTTGATTGCCTATATCAAGGAGACACAGAAAGTTGTCAATGGAACTGCAAAAGTTAAACTTTATAAGGGGAACGCCCAGGTAGTGGCTCGGAAATCACCAAATTCTCTTTACGATGAAAACTTGGCGACTTATACCAGTGCGGATACCTTTGACCAAGATGCGGCTGTCGGATTTATCAAGCTTTGGGGGCTTCCGACTAAGGTTTATTCAGAAGTTCAGAAAAATGTTGAGTAGTGACGCGATAGAAAGGGACGACAGGATATGTCGAAAAATACAAAATTATGGGGTGGTCGATTTGAAGGCACTGTGGAAGATTGGGTAGAGCGGTTCGGTGCGAGTATTTCCTTTGACCACCAGCTGGCAAAATTTGATTTGATGGGCTCCTTAGCTCATGTTCAAATGCTAGGACAGACTGGCATTTTGAGTTTGGAAGAGGCAGAGCAGATCCAAGATGGTCTGAAAGCTTTGTTGCGAGATTTAGAGGCAGGAGAGCTTCATTTTGATATTGCAAATGAAGATATTCATATGAATATGGAAGTGTTGCTGACAGAGAAAATCGGTCCTCTGGCTGGGAAACTACACACAGCTCGTTCTCGGAATGACCAAGTCGCAACGGATATGCACTTATATCTAAAGGAGCAGCTTGGCCATGTCTTGGATAAGTTGGCGAATCTGAACAGTGTTTTGCTGGACTTGGCTGAAAAACATGTGGAAACCATCATGCCAGGCTATACTCATTTGCAACACGCCCAACCGATTAGTTTTGCCCACCATCTCATGGCTTATTACAATATGTTTCAAAGGGATAGCGAGCGATTCGCATTTAACTTGAAACATACGGACCTATCTCCACTGGGTGCGGCTGCCTTAGCGGGGACAACTTTTCCAATCAATCGTCAATTATCGAGTGATTTACTGGGCTTCCAACACCCCTATACCAATTCCTTGGATGCTGTGAGTGACCGTGATTTTATCTTGGAATTCCTGTCAAATGCCAGCATTTTGATGATGCATATGAGTCGTTTTTGTGAAGAAATCATCAATTGGTGCAGTTTTGAGTATCAGTACATTAGCTTGTCTGATAGCTTTTCAACGGGTTCGTCTATCATGCCCCAGAAGAAAAATCCTGATATGGCGGAATTGATTCGAGGGAAGTCAGGACGGGTTTACGGGCACTTGCTTGGGCTATTGACCGTCATGAAGTCTTTGCCTCTGGCCTACAATAAGGATTTGCAAGAGGACAAGGAAGGCATGTTTGATACAGTAGACACGATTTTGAATTCTCTGGATGTGTTGGCAGGTATGCTATCGAGCATGCAGGTTAATAAGGCCAAAATGCAGCAATCTACAGAGAATGATTTTTCGAATGCAACCGAACTGGCAGATTATTTGGCTGAAAAAGGCCTCCCTTTTAGAGAAGCTCATGAAATAGTAGGGAAATTGGTTCTAGACTCTATCAAGCATAGTAAAAATATCCAAGATTGGGATTTGGAGGAGTTGCAAGTCTACCATCCCTTGATTGAAGAGGATATTTATATCTACTTGCGCCCAGAAACCGCTGTTCAGAGGCGGAATTCCTTAGGAGGAACCGGCTTTGAGCAAGTGAAATACCAGATAAAACAAGCGAAGAAAGAACTTAAAGGGGAAAATTGATTCGTTTGCAAAGAAGAAAGAGAGGTTGAGATGATTTATCAGCCTCTTTCTTGTCTTCTCTAACCAAGCGTGTTATAATGAATACTGCTCAAGCGACCTTCAATCGTGAAGCACACACGACCTTCAATCGTGAATAAACGAATAGATGGGAGACTTACCATGAGTGATAACTCTAAAACACGTGTTGTCGTGGGTATGAGTGGTGGTGTCGATTCGTCGGTGACGGCTCTCTTGCTCAAGGAGCAGGGCTACGATGTGATCGGTATCTTCATGAAGAACTGGGACGACACAGATGAAAACGGCGTCTGTACGGCGACCGAAGATTACAAGGATGTGGCTGCGGTGGCAGACCAGATTGGCATTCCCTACTACTCTGTCAATTTTGAAAAAGAGTACTGGGACCGCGTTTTTGAGTATTTCCTAGCGGAATACCGTGCAGGACGTACGCCAAATCCAGATGTTATGTGCAACAAGGAAATCAAGTTCAAGGCCTTTTTGGATTATGCTATGACCTTAGGGGCAGATTATGTTGCGACTGGGCACTATGCCCGAGTAGCGCGTGATGAGGATGGCATCGTTCATATGCTTCGTGGCGTGGACAATGGCAAGGATCAGACCTATTTCCTCAGCCAACTTTCGCAAGAACAACTCCAAAAAACCATGTTCCCATTGGGGCATTTGGAAAAGCCTGAAGTACGAAAACTAGCAGAAGAAGCAGGTCTTGCGACTGCTAAGAAGAAAGACTCGACAGGGATTTGCTTTATCGGGGAAAAGAACTTTAAAAACTTCCTCAGCAACTACCTACCAGCTCAGCCAGGTCGCATGATGACTGTGGATGGACGTGATATGGGTGAGCATGCTGGTCTGATGTATTATACGATTGGTCAGCGTGGCGGACTTGGTATCGGTGGCCAACATGGTGGTGACAATGCACCGTGGTTCGTTGTCGGAAAAGACCTAAGCAAGAATATCCTCTATGTTGGCCAAGGTTTCTACCATGACTCGCTCATGTCAACCAGCCTAGAGGCCAGTCAAGTTCACTTTACTCGTGACATGCCAGAGGAATTTACGCTAGAATGTACAGCTAAATTTCGCTACCGTCAGCCTGATTCTAAGGTGACAGTACATGTCAAAGGAGATAAGGCAGAGGTCATCTTTGCGGAACCGCAACGCGCGATCACGCCAGGACAGGCAGTTGTCTTTTACGATGGCGAAGAGTGTCTAGGTGGCGGTTTGATTGACAATGCCTACCGCGATGGACAAGTTTGTCAGTACATTTAAGATTTTCTAAGAGGAAAGAGAATGTTTCAGTTTTTTAAGAAAAAAACGGCTAAAAAAGAGCAAATAATGAGCCTCTCTGACTATAAGAAAGAGTATTTGAGAGAGAAAACGACAGAGTCGATTGAAGCCTTGTTCAAGGAATTGAAACAAGCTAAAGTCTGGGTCCCCTTCAATCCGAATCTTCTGGATGAGAGTGATGAACAAGAAGGGGTACGACTAAAACCGGATATTCTGCGAAAGGGAGACGACTACTTCTATCCTTGTTTCTTAACTGAACAAGATATTCCTAAGGACTATTATGACCGTTTTTCCTGGTTGCAATTACCTCTTACGGACTGTTTATCTGTTGCGGAAGAGATAGGGGAGTTTCCAGTGAGAGGGATTGTTCTGGATGCCTTCTCTGACCCAGTCGAGATTGACAAAGGAGCTTTTGAAGCGATTCGCCAATTATAGTACATTTAGATTGACAAATTTTCTCAATTTGCTACAATAATAAAAGCAATAGAAATGATGGTCAAAGCTCATGGATGTTGCAGGCTTTTTTGTCCTGCACTTCTTTGGAGTTTTGACTGTTTTTGTGTCGTTTAAGGGAAAGGATAAAAATGACTCAACCAGACTTTCGGACAAAAGTGGGAAATACTGTTTTTGGTGTTCGGGCGACAGCCTTGATTCTCCAAAATGGCAAGCTCCTAGTTACCAAAGATAAGGGCAAGTATTACACT
>URCN01000101.1:0-5566 GCA_900546335.1 uncultured Streptococcus sp. | reverse complement strand
TGAAAATTGAGTGGGTGTTAGCCCGTGTTCTTTAGCGGCTTTGGCTTCATATGGTTTAAAAGTTCGTATGGCTTTATTGAGGACGATAGCTGTTTTTAAGTCTAGTTGATTATCGGAAATTTTCTTTTTCAAATATTGTTTCATAAGGTTATTTTATCAATAATGAGAGAGAAAAACAAGAACTTACATTTTATAGGAAAAGAATCTTAGAATGTTCCTGTCTTCACTTGTAATAAAGAAGGAGAGATGGTAAAATAGACGAGTGAAACTAAGACAGAAAAAAGAAAAAAACAAGCTACTTTTACAGTATGGAATCGGCATTGCTCTGGTAGTACTAGTCATGACCACTTCCTTCCTTTATCTGATATCACTCAGCATGAAACCCTATCAAGATGCTAGGGTTGAAGGAGAAAAACTGGCCAAGCAGTATGCTGAATTGGAAAAGGCAGATCAGGTTGATTTCTATAATGGACTAGAAGGTTATTACAGCATTTTAGGACATAATAAAAAGCAAGAGGCCATTGCCGTACTGATTGAAAAGAATGACCACAAGATTTATGTTTATCAGCTTGATAAGGGGATTTCTCAAGACAAGGCAGCGACGATTTCGAGGGAAAAAGGAGCTAGCGACATTGACAAGATTACCTTTGGTCGTTATCAGGACAAGCCGATTTGGGAAGTCAAGTCAGGAAACCAGTACTATCTGGTCGACTTTGAAACAGGAGCAGTGATCCAATAAGGAGGGCATATGAAACTATCCAAACGTGTACTAGAAATGGAAGAAAGCGTCACTCTAGCTAGTGATGCAAGAGCCAAAGCATTAAAAGCTCAGGGAAAAGACGTTCTTTTCTTAACCTTGGGACAGCCTGATTTTCATACTCCTGAAAACATTCAGGATGCAGCGGTAGAAGCGATTCGAGATGGACGAGCTTCCTTTTATACAGTTGCTTCAGGCCTACCAGAGTTAAAAGCGGCGGTTAATACCTATTTTGAACGCTATTATGGGTATTCTGTTGCAGCCAACGAGGTTACCTTTGCCACTGGTGCTAAGTTCTCTCTCTACACCTTCTTTATGGCTGTGGTCAATCCAGGTGATGAAGTCATTATCCCTACACCATACTGGGTCAGCTATGGAGACCAGGTCAAAATGGCAGAAGGAGTGCCTGTCTTTGTCCAGGCAAAGGAAGACAATCACTTTAAAGTAACAGTAGAGCAGCTAGAAGCAGCACGAACAGATAAGACCAAGGTCTTGGTTCTCAATTCACCATCGAATCCGACTGGTATGATATACTCTCGTGAGGAACTCTTGGCTATCGGAAATTGGGCTGTTGCGCATGATGTCCTTATCCTAGCAGATGATATTTATGGCCGTTTGGTTTATAACGGGAACGAATTTGTTCCAATCTCTAGTCTGTCAGAAGACATTCGCAAGCAAACCATCGTGATTAACGGTGTATCTAAGGCCTATGCCATGACTGGTTGGCGGGTAGGTTATGCGGTGGGAAATCCTGAAATTATCGCTGCTATGAGCAAACTAACAGGACAAACGACTTCAAATCTGACAGCAGTGTCTCAATATGCTACCATTGAAGCCCTAACTGGACCACAAGACTCTGTTGAAACCATGCGCCAAGCCTTTGAAGAACGTTTGAATACCATTTATCCACTCTTGTGCCAAGTGCCAGGATTTGAAGTTGTCAAGCCCCAAGGAGCCTTCTATCTCTTCCCAAATGTTAAAAAAGCGATGGAAATGAAGGGTTATACTGATGTGACAGAGTTTACAACAGCTATTCTCGAAGAAGTCGGACTGGCCTTGATTACAGGAGCTGGATTTGGAGCACCAGAAAATGTTCGTCTCAGCTATGCCACAGACTTGGATACCTTGAAAGAAGCTATTCGTCGTTTGCATCAATTTATGGAAAAATAAAACTTAGAATCTTCGCCTTTTCAGCGAAGATTTTTTGTAACGAAAATCTCACGAATTTTCTCTAGTAGAACCTAGCTATCACAGTCTATTTATGGTAAAATAGTGGGTAATGATGTCTTCGGACAAGTTAAACGAAAAAAGGAAGATAGATTATGACAAAACGTGTAACAATTATTGATGTAAAAGACTACGTTGGTCAAGAAGTGACCATCGGAGCCTGGGTTGCCAACAAATCTGGAAAAGGGAAAATTGCCTTCTTGCAATTGCGTGATGGAACAGCCTTTTTCCAAGGAGTTGCCTTCAAACCAAACTTTATTGAAAAGTTCGGTGAGGAAGTGGGGCTAGAGAAGTTTGATACGATTAAACGCCTAAGCCAAGAGACTTCAGTTTATGTGACAGGAATTGTCAAAGAAGACGAACGTTCTAAGTTTGGTTATGAGCTCGATATTACAGACATCGAAGTGATCGGTGAATCTCAAGACTACCCAATCACACCAAAAGAACACGGAACTGACTTCTTGATGGACAACCGTCACTTATGGCTCCGTTCTCGCAAGCAAGTGGCTGTGATGCAAATCCGTAACGCCATCATCTATGCAACTTATGAGTTTTTCGACAAGAACGGCTTCATGAAATTTGATAGCCCAATCCTTTCAGGAAATGCGGCAGAAGATTCAACAGAACTCTTTGAAACAGACTACTTTGGAACACCAGCCTACTTGAGTCAATCAGGTCAGCTTTACCTAGAAGCAGGAGCTATGGCTCTTGGTCGTGTCTTTGACTTTGGTCCAGTATTTCGTGCTGAAAAATCAAAAACGCGCCGTCACTTGACTGAGTTCTGGATGATGGACGCAGAGTACTCTTACTTGACACACGATGAGTCACTTGACTTGCAAGAAGCTTATGTGAAAGCTCTTCTTCAAGGCGTTTTGGATCGTGCGCCTCAAGCCTTGGAAACCTTGGAACGTGATACAGAGCTTTTGAAACGCTACATTGCAGAGCCTTTCAAACGCATCACTTACGATCAAGCCATTGACCTCTTGCAAGAGCATGAAAATGATGAAGATGCTGACTACGAGCATCTTGAGCATGGCGATGACTTTGGTTCACCACACGAAACATGGATTTCAAACCACTTTGGTGTGCCAACATTTGTTATGAACTACCCAGCAGCTATCAAGGCCTTCTACATGAAACCAGTTCCTGGAAATCCAGAGCGCGTACTTTGTGCAGACTTGCTTGCACCAGAAGGATATGGAGAAATCATCGGTGGTTCTATGCGTGAGGAAGACTACGATGCCCTTGTCGCTAAAATGGAAGAACTTGGAATGGATCGTACAGAATATGAATTCTACCTTGACCTTCGTAAATATGGTACAGTACCACATGGTGGATTTGGTATCGGTATTGAACGTATGGTCACTTTTGCAGCTGGAACCAAACACATCCGTGAAGCTATTCCATTCCCACGTATGCTACACCGTATCAAACCATAAACTAGTAAAAAGAAGATAATTTCATCTTCTTTTTTCACTTTTATCTTGCTATCTACTAGTATTTCTAGTATAATAGTTAATTGTGAGCAAACCTCACTTACCCCTTGCAAAGACTAGGGGTCATTAGACCAAAAGGAGGAACATATCAATGGCTAAATACGAAATTCTTTATATCATTCGTCCAAACATTGAAGAAGAAGCGAAAAACGCTTTGGTAGCACGTTTTGACTCTATCTTGACTGACAACGGTGCAACTGTTGTTGAATCAAAATCATGGGAAAAACGTCGTCTTGCATACGAAATCCAAGATTTCCGTGAAGGACTTTACCACATCGTTAACGTTGAAGCAAACGACGACGCAGCTCTTAAAGAGTTTGACCGTCTTTCAAAAATCAACGCTGACATTCTTCGTCACATGATCGTCAAACTTGACGCGTAAGAAGGTAAATTATGATTAACAATGTTGTACTTGTAGGGCGTATGACACGTGACGCTGAGTTGCGTTATACCCCATCAAATGTAGCAGTTGCGACTTTTACTCTTGCAGTAAACCGTACATTCAAGAGTCAAAATGGCGAACGTGAGGCTGATTTCATCAATGTCGTTATGTGGCGCCAACAGGCTGAAAATCTTGCTAACTGGGCTAAAAAAGGCTCTCTTATCGGGATCACAGGTCGTATCCAGACTCGTAGTTACGATAACCAGCAAGGACAACGTGTCTACGTAACAGAAGTCGTGGCTGAGAATTTCCAAATGTTGGAAAGCCGCGGAGTGCGTGAAGGACATACAGGTGGAGCATATTCTGCACCAACTGCTGGTCAATCAGCATCTGCAAACCCAGTACCAGACTTTTCACGTTCTGAAAATCCATTTGGAGCAACCAATCCATTGGACATTTCAGATGATGATTTACCATTCTAATGGACAATTAATACTATAAAGGAGAAAAAACATGGCTCAACAACGTCGTGGCGGATTCAAACGCCGTAAAAAAGTTGATTACATCGCAGCAAACAAAATTGAATATGTTGATTACAAAGATACTGAGCTTCTTAGCCGTTTCGTTTCAGAACGTGGGAAAATCCTTCCTCGTCGTGTAACAGGAACTTCAGCTAAAAACCAACGTAAAGTAACAACAGCTATCAAACGCGCTCGCGTAATGGCTTTGATGCCTTTCGTAAACGAAGATTAAAAAAGAGGTCCAGTGGACCTCTTTTTCATGAGCTCGGAAATAAGAAAGCGAATTAAGCCCCATAAGGGTCTTTTTTTCACGAGCTTTGAAACGAGAGAGCGAGTTGAATCCAGTGGTCCTTTTTTCAGACTTTTCCAGGACTTTGTTAGAAAGGAGTCCCTTTTGACCTAGTAAGATTCTTTTGTCTTACTAGGTTTTTTCTTTTAATCTCTATTATCGTGCTATAATAGTGGAAGAAGGCTTTTAAGGAGTACCTTATGGAAACAACATGTCTGATTAGAAAAATGCAAACATCTGATGTTAAAGAACTATCCCAAGGTTTTACCAATCAAGGTTGGCCGGGTAGAGAAGAAATTTTGGCTAGGTATTTTCTTGAACAAGAATGTGGGGAGAGAGAAGTCTTAGTTGCAGAGGTTGGGGGTGCTTTAGCGAGTTATGTCACAATTTTGCCTTGCGCTAAGCAGGGGCCTTTTGCAGAAATCTATCCAGAACTATCAGATTTCAATGTCTTTGAGCCCTTTCAAAATCAAGGTATTGGAAACCTTTTGATGGAAGAGGCAGAAAATCGAGTTAAGCTCATATCGGATAAGGTTACCCTTGGTGTTGGGCTCCATTCAGGGTATGGACCTGCCCAGAGATTGTACATCAAACGAGGTTATATTCCAGATGGTTCGGGCGTCTTGTATCAAAATCACAGACCGGCTATGGATGCTACTTGTGAAGATATCGGTGATCTTGTTTTATATCTGTCAAAAGATTTGATTTAAGATAGATCTTATAAGGTTTAACTTTAAAATGGCAAGAAGTCGTAACCTCCTTTTTCATTCGAAAAAGGAATTTTTTGTTTGAAATTGTTTGATTTATTCCTCAAAGTGATAAAATATAATTGTTTGAAATATCAATACAAATATAAATATCAAAAAAAACATATAAGGTTTAGTTTTTTTAAAT
>URCN01000100.1:0-5661 GCA_900546335.1 uncultured Streptococcus sp. | reverse complement strand
GTTTGGTTTTACGGCACGTTTTGTTTGGTTCATCGCGTGTGAACGGTTGTTTCCTGATACAGTCTTACGACCTGTAAAGTAACATACTTTAGCCATTGTGTTTTCCTCCTATTAGATCTAATATAGCGGATGTGCTAGCACCACATACCGTACTATGTTATCACACTTTCTCGAATTTATCAAGGGCCTAAACTATTTTTTTATTTAACGTAAACAACTCCAAGTTTACCAAAAGCAACTTCCCCACGGATAATCAAGGTTTTGTTTGTTGGCGCTACAGGAGCATCTGCCTTAGCTGCACCAAAGGAGGTTTCTACTTTCAAATCGACACGCCAGTGTTGTGGAACATAGACGGTTGCATTCCCGAAGGCCACTTCAATATTTAAAGTTGCAAAATCACCTAACATCTCTGCATTATCATAGTAGATTTTAGCATCCCCAAAAGCGACTTCCACTTGGTCATCTACGAGATCTTGATCTTGCTTATAGAAGGTCCCGCTACCAAAAGCGACTTCCTTATCCGTGACGACTGTTTTTTTCCCATCGTACCACCATTTTTTTTCATTCCAGAACTTACTTGAATGCGTCAGATAACCAACACCTAGCACTGCTAAGATACTAGCCCAAAACAAAGACTGGTTTGGAATAGGAAAAATGTTATAAAAATGATTCGCAATCATTAAGGCTACTAGAGCGGTAAAAACTGCTGATGTTAGATGACGTCGAAGCAAAGCTTCAACTGATTGGTAAGCAAAAAAGGCGATACCAATCAAAGGCCATATCTTACCATCCAAAGAAGGAATTCCAAAATTCCCTTGCAGCAAGATCCAAGCTGCTAAAACCAATAAAACAATACCAAATGCTTTCTTTTTCATGTTTTTTACCTCATGTTTCTTAGATTTTCTTTTAGGAGGGATTGGTAATGTCGTGAGACATGAACCTCCTTGTGCGTCTGATAAAAGGAAATGGTGCCCGTTCCTGAAAAGGACTTGTCCACTGAGTAAATCTGACGGATGTTTGCAATAGTTGACTTGGAAACTCGACTAAAATAGCGAGGCAAGATGGACTCTAACTCATAGAGCTTGAGACGAACTTCATAGGCTTCCTTCTGGTTATGAGCATAGATCTTGCTCCCTTCTGTTTCAAAGAAGAGAATTTCTGACAGGTCTAGATAATATTCACCTGTCCCCTTGTAAAAAGTCAACCTCGGAGCCTTTGACTCTTGCAAGATCCGTTGCAAATCTGCAATTTCATCTGTCAAAGCAGGGGTCTTGATGACAATTTCAGTCTCCTCTAAATTGCCGTCAATCTCAATTCGTAACTTCATCACATCTCCTTTCTGACTCTACTATATCAAAGCTAAGTTAGGAATACAAGGGCAAAAAAGCAAGTGGTCAATTTGAAGCAGTAAGTGGTTGTAGGACTAGCTTAACTTACATGTCAGAATAAGAAGAAAAGGAATCCCCACACCAGACCACAAGCATAGCCAACCAAGACATCCTTGGGATAATGAACCCCCCCTAAAACCCTCACCAGTCCCAGCAAAGCTGAAAAAATCAAGCATGCTAAGCCAACAGGTAGACTAGCATGCAGACAGACCATGGAGATGATAGTTGCCGAAAAGACATGGCGACTGGGCATCGACCGTCCCGAACTATCCTTATCAAGAAGGGGACAGATATCCCAAGTTTCATAAGGTCGCGGGTGATTGATTTTCTTACGAAACAGTGATAACATCACAAAGCCTGTTGCAGGGATAAGCACATAAACCCCAACTTGCTGACCAAGTCCTAGTTGCAGGTAAGTGGTGACTAGCAAGATCAGATAGACCAGGGGCATGGCGACTGTCATCAAACGATTGAAACTGCGTAATAGGAATAAAAGGATTGGACGACTAGTTAGTCTGGAGCTGATATTTCGATACCATTCTTGATAATTTTTCATGTATTTTTCTCATTATCACTTTATTTTTACCTCTAGGTGAGGCACTTGTCTTCTAGTATAGTGCAGAAAAAGAAGGCCGTCAAGCCTTCTTTTGATTTATTCTTCTGCTTCGTCTTCTGTAAATTGACTGTTGTACAAGTCGGCGTAGAAGCCACCTTGCGCCATCAGTTCCTCGTGATTGCCTTGCTCAATGATATTTCCATCTTTCATGACAAGAATCAAGTCGGCATTTCGGATAGTAGACAAGCGGTGGGCGATGACAAAGGAAGTTCTACCCTCCATCAAACGGTCCATGGCTTTTTGGATCAATTCCTCTGTACGTGTGTCAACTGAGGATGTCGCTTCATCCAAAATTAGGAGTGGCGCATCTTTCAACAAAGCACGAGCAATGGTCAAGAGCTGTTTCTGTCCGACAGACAAGGTCACAGTGTCGTCCAAAACAGTATCGTAACCATCTGGCAAGGTCATGATAAAGTGGTGGATTCCCACAGCCTTGCTGGCTTCCATCATTCGTTCATCACTGATGTCTGTCTGATTATAGATCAGGTTCTCTCGAATCGTTCCTTCAAAGATCCAAGTATCTTGCAAGACCATTGAAAAGGCATCGTGCACTTCTGAGCGCTTCATGTCCTTAGTATCCACACCATCGATACGGATACTTCCCTTATCAATCTCATAGAATTTCATCAAAAGATTGACAATAGTTGTCTTACCAGCTCCAGTCGGTCCAACAATCGCAACCTTTTGACCAGCATGAGCTGTCGCAGAAAAGTCATGGATGATGGTGCGCTCTGGTGTATAGCCAAAGGACACGTGATCAAAGACTACTTCCCCTTTCATGTTGCTCAATTGTCTGTCCTTATGAGATTCATCCTGCATCTCAGCTTCAGCTAGAAATTCTAATACACGAGTCATAGCTGCACTCGCTTGTTGCAAGCTCGTAATCCCTTGGGCAATCTGTGACAGAGGTTGGGAGAAGGTCCGTACGTAAACCATAAAGGCTACAATAATCCCTATCGTGATATGTCCTTCTAACGCCAGCGCGGCCCCAACGATGATGACTAAGACATAACTAAAGTTCCCAACAAAGAACATGGCTGGCATCATGATACCAGAGATAAACTGAGATTTCCAGATACTATCATGCAAGTCTTGGTTTAAACCTGCAAATCTCGCTTTGGAGGTGTCCACTGCGTTATAGCTGGTCACTACATTATGGCCAGAGTACATCTCTTCCACATAACCATTGACGGCCGCTAGATTATTTTGTTGGGCTTTAAAATAACCCTGTGACTTGGCCATGATTACGGAAACCGCCGCAAAACCAACAAGGGTTGATACAACTGTTACCAATGCCAAAATCCAGTTCATCCCAAACATGGTCACCAAGACAGCAATCAACAAGAAACTAGCTGAAAGAACTGTCCCTAGACTTTGGTTGAGAGATTGCGCTGCTGTATCCACATCATTGGTCACGCGCGAAAGGGTGTCTCCTTGTGAATGGCGGTCAAAATAGCCAAGTGGCAAACGATTGATTTTTTCAGCGATTGCTGTCCGCAAGCGTTTTGAAAAATGTTGGATACTTGTTGAAAAGATATAGGCCTGTGTATAGTTAAGGATGGCGCCAAATACATATAAGACAACCAAAAATCCAGCAATACTTGAAACAGCCTCTAAATCAATTTCTGTCATCAAGCCATCTGAAATCAAGTTAGTAATTTCTTTAATCTTAGTTGGACCATATACGGTTATGATGCTTGAAATGACTGCAGCCACAACTGCTATTAGGAGAGGGAGTTGGAGGCCTGTCATATAAGGTTTGCACTGTTTCCAGAACGTCACTTTTTTATTTTCCATGTTCCAATTCCTCCTTCGATAGTTGTGAGTAGGCAATTTCTTGGTAGACTTCGTTGGTAGCTAGAAGTTCCTTGTGGGTGCCTTGTCCCACGACTTTTCCTTGATCCAATACTAAGATCAAGTCTGCATCCATAATGGTAGAAATCCGCTGCGCTACGATGAGCTTGGTCATGGATTTTGTTTTCTCTGCTAGTTCTTGGCGCAGGACACGATCTGTCTTGTAGTCCAAGGCTGAGAAAGAGTCATCAAAGATGAGAATCTCTGATTTACGAGCCAAGGCACGCGCAATGGCCAAACGCTGTCTTTGACCTCCTGAGAAGTTAGTTCCACCTTGGGCCACTTCTGATGCAAGACCTGCTTCCTTATCCTCGATAAAGCTTTTAGACTGGGCCAATTCAAGGGCTTGCCACATAGCAGCCTCGCTTAGAGGAGTTTCTTTGCTCTTACCAAAGTCCAAGTTCTCCTTGACATCTCCAGAAAAGAGTACAGCTTTTTGTGGAATATAGCCGACCTTATTGCGCAAATCTTCCAAGTCATAGTCTTGAACATTAACTCCGTCCACTAGGATTTCTCCATCTGAAACGTCGTAAAAACGAGGCAAGAGGTTGACAAGCGTGGACTTACCTGATCCAGTCGATCCAATGAAGGCTACAGTTTGACCCGCTTCTGCTTTGAAAGTGACCTGTTCCACGACTGCTTCCGAGTTTTTAGAGTAGCGGAAAGTCACATCACGGAATTCCACTTGTCCTTGAATTGAAGGATCCGCCGTCTGTGCATGACTAGGATTTTCAATAGAAGAATGCAGATTCAATACTTGATTAATACGTCCTGCCGAAACCAAGGTACGAGGAAGAACGATAAAGAGTGCCCCCATGAGTAGGAAGCCCATCACGACCTGCATAGCATAGGACATGAAAACCACCATATCACTAAAGAGCGGCAAACGTTCTGTCAAACTTGCGTCGTTGATGATATAGGCACCAATCCAGTAAATGGCTAAACTTAGTCCACTGGAAATCGCCATCATAATCGGATTCATAATAGCCATCAATCGATTGACAAAGAGATTGAGACGTGTTACCTCATCGTTGGCTGCTTCAAATTTCTTATCTTGGTAATCTTCTGCATTGTATGCACGAACAACTCGAATCCCTGTCAAGCTTTCACGAGTGATGCTATTGAGTTTATCTGTCAATTTTTGGATGACAGATTGTTTTGGAAAGGCCAGAGTCATGAGAACAGTGGTCATCAAGACATTCACAATAACAGCCACAACCACTGCCCAGAGCCAGTATTCCGATTTTCCAAGGATTTTTCCAATGGCCCAGATAGCCATAATTGGCCCACGAGTAACCACTTGCAAGCCCATGGTAAAGAGCATCTGTACCTGGGTAATATCATTTGTCGTCCGAGTCAAAAGACTTGGGATTGAAAATCGCTTGATTTCTGTCTGCGAAAAATCTAAAACACGATGAAATACATCTCTACGTAGATGGGTTGTATAGGAGGCTGCAACACGAGCCGCAAAAAATCCCACTGTTACGGATGTTAGAAAGGCCAAAAGTGACAAGCCCATCATCTTAAGGGCTGGTGACCAAAGCTCTCCCAACTCCGTACCTGGTGTTCCAAGTAATGCTGTAATTTCTGAAATATAAGTCGGCACTTCTAACTCGAGATAGACCGAGAAACAGGTAAAGAGAACAGTCAGGAGAATCATGCCCCATTCTTTTCCTGTAATACGTTTAGCGAGTTTCTTCATTCTCTCCTCCTATCTTCTCAACATTTTCTTGCAACTGACCGAGAACCTTTTCAAAGATTGCGAGATTCTCTTCAGAAATGCCTTCAAGTAAACTATGGTCA